>JAKMFY010000042.1 GCA_022425185.1 Candidatus Poseidoniaceae archaeon
AATTCAGCCATGGACAATGTCTTCTGGAGCAATTTGGGCCCAAGCCATGATACCGCCTGTAAGATTAAACAAACGTGTTGAATCGATTCCGGATTGATGAAGCAACATGATAGCCATCTGTGAACGCATTCCACTACGACACATGACAACAACATCTCGGTCCTGTGGAATCTCATCAGATGCTGTAGTTGCTACGTCATGGATGACATGCAGGTCAAATGTTGAGAGACGCGCTTGTTCGAGTTCTTCATCACTACGGACGTCGATAATGAAGGGATCCCACCCCCCTTGTTGTTTGGATTTCAACTCAGGAACAGTGATTGATTGCATCATAGTTTCCGCTGAGACTTCATCTTTTTCAACTTGCTGAAGTCGTGGAGTGCAGTATGTTGGATCATCAAACAAGTGTTGAGCGAATGATAAATCAGTGATCTCCGGAGTGGTTTCAAGCGCATCAAAACCAAGCGATTGCATCGTCATCGACTCTGCATCGTACAACAACAAACGACCAATGAGGCTTGACTCCATTCCAACAATGTATTTGATGACCTCAGTTGCTTGAATGCTTCCAATCACTCCGGGAAGGACGCCAAAGACCCCTGCTTCTGCGCAATTTTGGAGGGCCGATGCTGGCGGTGCCTCTGGGAAAAGGTCCCGATACCTACGGTTTTCTCTGGTCGAGAAAAACGATACTTGTCCCTCGAATCTGTGAATTGAACCGTATACCCACGGTATCGAAAGAAGATGACATGCGTCATCGATAAGATACCGAGTAGGGATATTGTCCGTTCCATCGACAACGATGTCCCAACCAGTGAACAGATCAATCACGTTCTCCGGATTAAGCCGTTCCTGATGTTCAACGATGGTCAGGTTTGGATCAAGCGCAAGAAGTTGCTCTTTTGCAGATTCAACTTTCAAGCGCCCGACATCTTCAGTTCGATGGAGAACTTGACGCTGAAGATTTGAAATGTCGACACGGTCATCATCGATGATTCCGATTGTCCCAATCCCTGCAGCAGCAAGATAAAGCAACACTGGGCTACCTAATCCACCTGCACCAACGACGAACACTTTGGCCTCTGCCAATTTCGTTTGCCCCTCCATACCAACCTGAGGAAGGACAAGATGACGGGCATGCCGTTGCATATCGACCATGTCGATGCGTATTGATGCTCAATCAAATAGACATCGTTGCTCAATGAACGTTCTCTTCAAGCCACTTTTCAGCATCCATCGCAGCTTGGCAACCCATGCCTGCTGCAGTAATGGCTTGCTTGTAGCGGGTATCAACAACGTCACCTGCCGCAAAGATTCCATCGACAGAGGTCATGGTGTGATGCTTGTGAATGATGTATCCATTCTCATCGGTCTCAACCTGGCCACCGAGGAAACTTGTGATCGGTTTGTGACCAATGGCGATGAAGGCTCCTGTTGCTGCAATCTCTTCGGTTGAACCGTCGCGTGGGTCCTCAAGAACTGCTCCAGTGAGTCCTTTCTCATCGCTCAGCCATTCTTTGACTTGACGGAATGTTTTGATCTCAATCTTTGGATGGTTTGCAGCACGTTCGTACATGATCGTGGACGCACGGAATACGTCACGGCGATGAATCAAGGTGACCTTCGATGCGAAACGTGTCAAGAAGGTCGCCTCTTCACAAGCAGAATCGCCTCCACCGATAACCAAGACCTCTTCTTCTTTGAAGAACGCTCCATCGCATGTTGCACAGGTCGAAATTCCTCGTCCTTTCTGCTCTGCTTCACCAGGAGCATCCAACCAAATGGATTCTGCGCCGGTGCTCACAATGAGCGAATGAGCAAAGAAATCTTCACCTTCGACGGTGACTTTGAATGGGCGGGATGATGTATCAACGGATTCGACATTTTTGTCTTGTACATTTAATCCAAATCGCTCAGCCTGCTCACGAAGTTGCATCATCATCTCAGGACCGCCAATTCCCTCGGGATAACCTGGGAAATTTTCGATATCACTCGTTAACATCAACTGGCCACCTGACATGTATCCAGCGAACATGAGAGGCTCAAGCATTGCTCGAGCGGTGTACAAACCAGCGGTATATCCAGCAGGACCTGAACCGATAATGATGACGTTATGAACCTCGGACATATTACTCACTCCCTTGCCAACACCCCGATGGACTTGAACATTATCCCACTCATTCCTCGCCCTAGTGTCGGCTAAACACCTATGTATGACCTCATCAGAATGATTGTCATGAGTAAGAGGTTAACCCTTTTCTCTTGCATCGTTTCAGTGATGTTCATTTTATGTTCATCGCATCCTTTGTGGCAATCAGAATCGCTGCAAGATCCGGAATCGATCGCACCAACCGATTCAAGAAATGCAGTTCATGAAGGAGAATGGGCTGCATACAAGCAAACTCCTGTGAGGACATACTGCGAGTATGGTTTCGCTTACGATAACGAAAACGATCTCATCGCATTAACGGAATGTTCAGATTATTCTTCGAATACAATTGACATCACAATTCGACAACATCCCGACTGGAATACAGTCGTCGAAACACTTGAAACGAATCTCGATTATCTCAACTTCCTCCAATTTTCACCAAATGGGAAATATTTACTTGCTCTTGAGTATGATTTTGAGATATATAGAACATCGGACTGGACAAAAGTGTATTCAGGCGACCTCTCAGAAACCGATGGCAACTACTACTCGGCCTACGATGTCACATGGTCAGGTGACGAGGAGCGGCTGGTTATTTCAACGGGCAGCAATGGAGGTAAAATGTTCGAAGGGCCAGATTGGGCTGAGGTAACTGGAACCACATCGAACGGATATTATGTTGCCCACCATCCTACAGAGGACACACTTTGGTACATGACTAATGAAGGCGCCGTTAGTGAGTATGAATTACAGGATGTCCCTCTTGTTGGTAAAAGCTGGGTTCAAGTTCAGAATTACAATGCTCAGTACGACCAAACAGGAAAAATGTCGATAAGTCCAGATGGCGATTGGATTGCTGTTGAAACCTCTTGGGACAACATTGTTGTTTTCTCAACGTCATCTTTCAATGTTGAACTCACTACTGGAGGAATTCATCCTGTTTTTGCATCAACAAATTCGCATCTGTTGTTTCGAACCAATTCAGGATATGAGATATATTCAACACAGACATGGTCTAAGACCAGCGAAATCAATGAAAACCCAAGCATTAGCTACTATCCATCGTTATCATTTTCATCGAATGATGATGAAATAATTGCATTTACTTATGGTCGATATTATGGAGATTATTCGTTAATGGGTATGAAACCGGATTCGGATGAAGATGGTGTCGTTGACGACGTAGATCTTTGCAGCAACACACCCGAAGAAGAAAATTCTGACATTAATGGCTGTGCTCCAAGCCAAAAAGATTCGGATTTAGACAGCGTAAACGATAGGGATGACAATTGCCCCAGAACTCAAGTTGGTTCTTCCGTTGATACATCAGGATGTTCTGACAATCAATTATTGGATTCCGATGAAGATGGTGTTTCGGACTCTGACGACCA
Organism: Candidatus Poseidoniaceae archaeon; assembly: GCA_022425185.1. GTDB lineage: Archaea > Thermoplasmatota > Poseidoniia > Poseidoniales > Poseidoniaceae > MGIIa-L2. Next base: position 3,544 of record JAKMFY010000042.1, read on the forward strand.
ATGCCCAAACACACCAATCGACGAATACGGAAACATCCACGGTTGTAGCGCAAGTCAAAGGGATGTCGATGGTGATGGTTTCTCCGACTTGAATGATACCTGCCCCCTCCACGATGTTGATGAGTGCACAAGTGTCATCACATGGGAACCTGATGTTGAACCAATCGAGAATACAGAAGACTACACTACGCCAATGTGGTCCCCTAATGGAGATTTACTTTCAACATTTGAAGACTCAAATACAATCTACATACTCGACACAGATTTTACCATCGAGTACGAAATCATAAATCAAATCGAAGATACATATTTTTCACTAATGTCATGGCTTCCTGGAGGAAATTCCATTGTTGTTCTCTGGTCAAACTATAGCTATGACTCCACATGTGGATATTCAGTATACGTCCTTTCAAACATTGAAAATCCTACCATCAACACGATAAGTTACAATTGCGATTATTTCCGTTCGTTCGCAATCAATCCCGATGGAAACAAACTTGCAGTGTCAATTTTCTCTTATTATGAATACTCTGGTAAATTAATGACTATTGAGATCGATACTGGAATTCAGGACTTTGAAAATGAGGATTACTACCCCCAACAACTGGAATACTCTCATGATGGTACAACGCTTATTGGTTCATCATCTGGCGAGATTTTATTTTGGGATACATCTGATGGTTATTTGTTACGAAGTAAAAACCTAAATTCAATATCGTCGTTCCACCAATCACCAGATGGAGATTGGCTAATCGTGTCAACCAATGACGAAATCAAACTCTACTCATTCAACACGCTCATCTTTAATGATGCAATTTCAATTGAGCAAAACACTTCTGACAATTTCTACACTTCTTTGG
>JAKMFY010000049.1 GCA_022425185.1 Candidatus Poseidoniaceae archaeon
GATTCCAAACTTCAACCATCGTGGCCTCCGGCTCTGCAGTAGGAAAAGATGTTGTAGCGACTCAACTCTGGAATGGGACCTCAATGCTAGCAACAACAGTCAACAACGGCGGTATATTCGAACTGCAAGTTGTCAACATTGGTGCAGGTTCATCAGAAACTTTGGTTGATTTCATGGATGGTAATTCTGAAATCACGATGTGCTCTGCTCCAGATGGAGCTCTCATTGTAGCCTCGATTGATTCCAATCATTTTTTCAGGGTTCACGAGCGCAATAATTCCTCAATGGTATGGAGGAACGTTACTCAGTCAGAAATCGGATCTGGACAACTTAGCCAATTGAATGGTTCACCCGACCTTTCATGCGCCAGCCATGGAGATTCGCTGTATATTGCAGTTCGAGGACTTCAACATCCGCTTTATGAGCGTCAATCGATCCTAGATGAAGGAAATAATTCTTGGATGTATTCGATTGACAATGTCATGAACAATCTCGTCGCAAGCGATAATGGCAGCTGGGACTTGATATCAACAGAATCAGGCCTGGTAATGTTCACATCTACACCTGGTACCGAGACACTTCGAATCAATACCTTGAACACTGTTAATGACACACTCTCAACCAAGAATGACGTAATTGAATGGTCATCGCATGAAATGAAAAACGTCTATGTGAACGAGAATTTCTCTTCCCTAGTGGATTCCAATGGAACAATTGTTCTCTCGTATTTCGACACTCTTGATGAAGATGTAGACATGCTTCGTCTTTATCTTGATTCTGACAGAGATTTGATTTTCGATACATTCGATGCTTTACCACACATTGGAGATCAATGGATGGATAATGATTCAGATGGCTTTGGTGATAATCCAAACGGTCCATTGTCAGATGATTGTCCTAGTGACCATGGGCCTTCTGAATACTTCATGCAAGGCTGTGTAGATTTCGATAATGACGGTTTTGCAGACAGTATGGATGCCTGTCCAGCAAGTAATGGGCGCTCGATTCATGACCGATATGGTTGTCCCGATTATGATGAGGATGGTTGGTCGAACAATGACGGATCATGGGTTTACGGCGATCGCTATCAGCAAAATTGGAAGCAAGTGCAAGACAGCGATGGCGATGGTGTAGGTGACAACTACGGTCCTGATTGCTGTGATGCTATCTTTGGACTTGCAGGAAATATTGAAACCAGCCCAGGAGATAAATTTCCATTCAATCCTCGTCAATACAAGGATTACGATAACGATGGTTATGGCGATAATGAAAGCGATTTGATCACCGGTGATTTTTGCCCGTATAATTACGGTACTTCTTACAGAGACCGTAATGGATGTGAAGACAGTGATGGAGACGGAGCGAGCGATCCATCAAATGTTGGTGGAATAAATTGGGAAACCGAGGATGGTGCAGACTTATGGGTCGATGACCCAACTCAATGGGCTGATTCTGATGGAGATGGATACGGTGATAATGGAACTGTTGGAGCGACAAACCCTGATTTCTTCCCATACAATATTGCTGCAGCGGATGACAATGATTCAGACGGTTATCCAGATCGGTGGACCTCTTTCTATAACGGAACCAATGCATTAGGGCTCATTCTCGATGGCTGCCCTAACGTCTATGGAACCTCAACAGATCCTCTTCCTGGTTGTCCTGACAGTGATCTCGATGGTTGGGCAAATACAAATGACGATTTCCCGCTCGACCCTACCCAATTCCTTGATTATGATGGCGATGGCTTTGGTGATAACGTATCTGGAAACAATGCTGATGCGTGTCCATTCCAATATGGTGTCATGAACGGAACTGATGGGAACGGATGCCCATTGGTAAACACAGATGATCTCGATGGCGACGGAGTCTATGATGACATAGATTCTTGTCCAGGTACTATATTGGGCTCAGTCGTTGATGCTACAGGCTGTTCAAATGATCAACTAGATGATGATGATGATGGCATCTCAAATGCAGATGATATATGTCCAAGCACAGCACCAAGTGCAACGGTTGATTCTGATGGCTGCAGTTCTGAGCAACTAACACAGGACACAGACGGTGATGGAGTATTTGATCCAGATGACCAATGTGCTGATACAACTGGTACAGATGTGGATGCGTTCGGTTGTGACGGCTTCCAACGTGATTCAGACGATGACGGTGTTGTGGATAATGACGACGACTGTCCCGACACACAAGCAGGATATCCTGTGGACACAGTTGGGTGTTTAGATGAGTCTCAGTTGAATCAAGATTTGGATGGTGATGGCTATTCAGGAAACTACACTTACATTATAGATTCAGAAACGGGTTTAAGAATTGACCAAACAGGTGATGCATTCCCACTTGATGGAACACAATGGTTCGATCAAGATGGTGATGGCTTTGGTGATAACCTCAATGGAAATAATGCAGATTTCTGTCCAGAGGAATTTGGTACTTCATACCTTGATTCTCTCGAAATAGGCTGCTTTGATGATGGAGACGGATGGGCAGATAATTGGGGTAGAGATAAATTCCCAGGTGATGCAACTCAATGGAACGACTCCGATGGCGATGGGTACGGTGACAACTGGAATAATCCCGAGTGGAATTCCTCCCGAGATTCTGAATGGCCTGGAGAATTTGTTATCGATGCCTTAGTCCCAGACAAATGTCCTGATTCACCAACTTCGAACGTTGATGATGAAGGATGTTCAAAGAGTGAGAAGGATACTGACGGGGATGGTGTAAACGACTTACTCGATAATTGTCCTGAGGAGGCAAAAGGAAACGACGGGTATGAAGATGGCTGTCCTTTACCTAAACAATCAGGGTCGGATGAAGAAACAACTGTGTTTGGCATGTCTATCATCGCATTCAGTGGTCTCATAGGGGGTCTTCTTCTTGTTCTTCTCATCATAGGATTCGTTTTGCGAACTCTTGGAAACCGAGGCTATGACTACGATGATGACGATGATGATGATGATTTCATGGACGATGATGGGGACTCGTTTTCATTTGGAAACCAATCGAGAACTTCGCCTCTAGCCAGTTTGCCCTCTCGAGGAAGTTCGCAGTCAAGAAGCCCTCCAGGTTCCTCAGGTCCTTCCAGAGGTCCTCCGGGAGCCAAGACAGGTCCATCCCGTGGTCCTCCAGGTTCCTCAGGCCCTTCCAGTGGTCCTCCAGGAGGAAAGACAGGTCCATCCCGTGACCCTCCAGGTGGCGCGCCTGATGGTCCAAAACGTACTTCAAAACCAGTATC
>JAKMFY010000075.1 GCA_022425185.1 Candidatus Poseidoniaceae archaeon
GTGTGTGGGATCTCCTGTTGTCAATTGGGAATACATGACTACCCCTGTAATCCCGATACCTTGCTGTCCACGAGATTGACGGATTGCATGGAATCGTGAACCGAACAGAAGTTGTCCAAACACTTTCTCAATACTTGTGCGTGGAATACCAGGACCATTATCTTCTACATCGAGTTGTAGGATGTCTTTTTTGTTGTCAATTTTTGTGATTTGTACAACGATATCTGGAAGGATACGTGCCTCCTCACAAGCGTCGAGAGCATTGTCTACAGCTTCCTTAACGGCGGTAATGAGTGCTCTTGTGAGGGTATCAAAACCAAGGAAATGCTTGTTCTTTTCAAAAAATTCTGAAATAGCGACTTGCTTTTGATTTGCTGCCATCTTTTCTGCAATGCTCATATTGACACATCCGCCTCAGGTCCTCCTCAGTCATAGACTTCGGGCCAGCAGGCATTCGCATACTAATGACGAGGCTACTTGATGTTTCGGACAAATTTCCTGACTCGACATCTAAATTAATGAATTTTTATAATCCTCATTAAATTGTCTAAAAGTCATCAACCTAACAAGACATCAAATTCATCTTGAGCATCTTTGTCATTCAACCGCTCTAAACAAGGCTTCATCCAATATCGCCATCCAAGCCCAGAAAACACGATTGCAGTGGCTACGTCCCAAATGTAATGCTGCTTTACCACCATTGTTGAAGCCACTAAGAAGAGCCAAGAGATGAGTAAAGCCGCATGAAGTATCTTTAGTCGATTCGAATCCGGAGGAAACCAATATCGTAACACCAAAACAACCTGCATGCTCTGAACGATGTGGAGTGATGGCCATGAATTCCATGGTGTGTCAATAACATGCATCATGACATAGAAAGGCTCCCAGATAGTACCTTCAGTATCAACGACGAGATGCCGCAAATCGATTTCAACTGGAAAGAGGAAGAAAATTAGGAATACTATCCAACAAGAGATTAACATCATTTGATGGAAAATAATATTCTGTTTCCACATGATCTCGTTTTTGCTTCCAAGCAATGCGGCTGCTGGATAATAGAGGTATAGGGTGAGATAGGGAACGATCATCCAGGCCCAAAATATCATGTCAATATCATATCGAGTTGAGGGATCGAATGCAGCCCAGTCCCGTAGAGAAGTAAGATGATTGATGATCGCATAAGGAATTGCAGCGAAGAAAATCATGGCAATAATAAGCGCATAGGAGACACGACGCCCATTCATGCTTGAGCGATTCTTCCAATGGGAGCGCCAAATTCTCCAAGGTCGTGACCCCCATGTCAAAGACATCAGTTGAGGTCAAATACAGGAGGCTGTAAATATTCTGCCTGGAAGATGATTTTACAATACGTGCTCTTTCCATGAATCAATTTGGCCAGTAAACGCACTCATTGCTACAGTCAGCGGACTTGCAAGATACAGTTTTCCTGGTCCAGAACGTCCCTGGAAGTTACGATTGATTGCGGACACCGTCACTTGGTCCGGAGTCATCGAAACACCGGGGCCGGCTCCAATACAAGCACCACAGCCAGGGTCGATGAGATTGACTCCTACATCAATGAAAAGTTGGTGCCATCCTTTTGAAACTGCGACATCTTTGACGACGCCAGATCCGTATTGAATGTAGAATTCAACACCATCTCGAACCGTTAATCCAGAATCTTTCGCAGCTTGGCAGACTTGAGCATAATAGGCGATATCATCTATTTTTCCAGCTGTGCAAGAACCGCCATAGGCAATATCGATCGATACATCTCCAAGTTCATCGATGTATGCTCCGTTTGTTGGATCGCTTGGGATTCCCTCATCTGGATTACCTGGATGTGCAACCATTGGACGAATAGTAGAGAGATCGATATGGTGAACCCCCCCATGATACATTGCCCCTTCATCAGGAGCGACTGCTCGCTGTCTCTGTTGAACCATATTCAGTTGAGGCATCCGTGTTTCCATCCAGTTGAAGAGAATGTCATCTGCTTCACAAATCCCAGTTCTTGCAGAGCATTCAGTGGCCATGTTGCACAATGTTGCTCGTTCATCCGCTGAAAGAGATTTAAGACCAGGCCCACCAAACTCCATCGAACGATTCAGTGTCAATTCTTTTCGGGCATGGTCTGCAAGAATGAAAAGGATAACGTCCTTTGCCGTGCAACCTTCGTTCAACGATCC
>JAKMFY010000094.1 GCA_022425185.1 Candidatus Poseidoniaceae archaeon
TTGTTGCACCGTTTCGATCATCGATAAAACTACACTGAAGAATTCCGGGACGTGCCGAGAATGAAATTAATTCAACCACCACTTCGTCTATAGAAAGTATGGCAGATTCGTTGTAAATTTCATCCGATTGGAAGAAACACACTGTACGGCCATCAAATGGCCGCTCACCATCGATGTTTGACATTGTCAAGTTGAAAGAAACTTGTGCACCTGATGTGATGTTTTCTGTAATGATGTCCAAGACAAGTCTAGCGTTTGGTAATGGAGGAGGGCCGATTGAAGCCATTAAGGATAGAGACGATACGGAATCGTTCATTGAAATATTGAACCAAATATTGCCTTCAACAACCATCTGGGATGATCGATATTCGAGGACAACTGTGGATGTGCCATTCACAAGTACATTCTGATAATGGATGGTTTCATTCCAAGACTCTTGGCTTACATCTAGAGTAAAAGACTCGCTACCAGCAACGTCTCCAAAGTTCTCAATTGGTATTTCGGATTGGATGTAATCTCCTTGCCGAATTGTCGAATTACTCGTATATTGACCGATTGAATCAATTGCAGAGAGAGTGATTGATGAAGAACCTACGAAATCGATCGAAGAAGGAGCAAGTCGTTGTAATGGAATTGTTGTTTCAGAAACAAAGCCTGTCGATGGATTACCTATGTCACCATATAATTGAAGATGAAGTTCCATGTAGCCTATCTCTAAATCGGTTAATTCAATCAAAACTTGCTTAACCTCATTGCCTGAAAGAGCATGGGATTGATTCTGGGACCAGAGAAGTTGACCACTCAAATCCTGAAGTGTTGAGTTGACAAAGACACTGCCTGCAGAATTATTCTGTTCGACAAGATCGAATGAAAGATTCGTGGTATTTCCTAAAAACGCTGGTGAATCATCGAAAACCAGCGTCGACTCTTCGAGCATAATTGCACTACTGGAAGCCTGAACAGTTGGCAGGGCAAGGACTGAAAACAACAAAACCCCAGCGAGGAAGATATGAGACATAAATCCCCGTTGACCTTCCATACGTTGCTTGAACTCATGGGGGTTCTTGAGCATGATGCCGAAATATGTCGCAGCGGGAGGTTTATTCAAGGTTGCAGAGTCGGCGAAACATATGACGCCCGAGGAACTTTTGGCCATCACTCCTGAGTTCCTAGCGAAAGCCATACTTCACAGGCGAGAACGCCTTGCTTTGGAAATTCCAGAACAACTCGATGCCAGGACAAATGAATTGACAGAAGCTGCAGCCATGGCAAGGGTTGCTAAACAAAAAAGAGATTCAGTCAATAACAAAGTTTCTTCTCTCAAACGAGAACGAAATGAAGCTCAAGCAAAGGCGAAACTCCTGTTCATTGAAGCAAACACAATTCGCGAGAATGCACCGAAGACAAAGGGCAGCAGTGAACCCGAACCTGAATGGGCAAAGGAGAGATTACAACAACGCCTCGATGCGCTAGATCTCACTCTCCAAACCAACTGGGGGACACACATAGACGAACGAGCGACGCTCAATGAAATGAAGAGTCTCGTTCGGGAACATGAAGCTTGGGTCGAAAAGAGAAAGGATTCATTTTCTGAGATTAACAAGATGATTGAGTTGAGAGACAAAGCAAAACGATTGCTTGAAACAGCCGATAAAGCACATCAAGCCATGGTCCAACTGCATGATGAAAATCAGATTTTCCATGATACTTACATCGATAATGAGCGTAAGAGAAAACATGCAGATGGCCGTACAACACGACTCGCACAAGCTCTTGATGAAAGCCAACGAGGTATTGATTTTTGGAAAGAATGTTTGAGTTCAGGATTCCATGAATTATTGATTGATTCTGAGCGCGTAAATGAGGGTGGAAAATCAACCCGAGCCCTTTCCCGAGAGCGACGCAAGCAGAGTGAACAACAAACTGGCGGTGAGGAAGAATGACCGTTTGTAAAACGACAGGTTTGACGTTGGAACAGCAAGAGCGTTGGCCTTTCCTATACAGCCATCTTTCTTCTGATATTGACATACCTTCTTTGACAAATATCGATGAAGAATATATGATTGAACTGAACAAAGAACTTACTAAAATTCTCAAGCATGTTGGAGATGGGAAGGCCAGAAGTAGAGAATCACTTACTAAGCACCTTACGGGCTTATTACAGCGCAGATTCCAGAGGAATGCCAAGGTTCAAGCATTTGGCTCGTCTGTAACTGGACTTTCATTAGGGACGGGTGATCTCGACCTTTGTCTTTCATTCAAAAAAGAACAACCAAAGAAAGTTCTACGGAAAGTTGCAGGATTATTACGAGAAGAAGGTATGATGGACATCCAACAGATTCCGAAGGCCAAAATTCCTATTGTCAAATTTACTGATTCACGTTCTGGATTAGATGTTGACATCTCTATCGAAAATCGATTAGCTATTTACAACTCGAAGATGCTCAAAGACTATGCACAAGATAAGCGTGTCCGGGAGTTTATTCTGATGATAAAATACTGGGCTAGTCGTAGAGGAATTAACACTGCGTACGAAGGAACTCTTTCGTCATACGCATGGACGCTGATAAGTATCCAGCACTTACAGATGACAAATCCTCCAGTTGCTCCAAACCGACAAAAAGGTAACAAGAAAAATCTACTTGAAATCAATGGACAGTCGTATGATATCGCAAATGACTCATCACGATTTGAATCTAAGAATCAACAAACACTTGCATCTCTTCTTGTCTCCTTTTTCGATCGCTTCGCAACACGATGGGACTGGAATGAAATGGTTGTTTCAATTCGAAATGGAGGGCCGTTGAATGCTGAAAAGAAGAAATGGACGCATACCGGCCCGCTCCCACTTGAGGTTGTCACAGGTCAATCAAATAATCGCATGGAACACATCATGCCAATTGAAGACCCATTTGATCACGAACATGATCTATCAAGAGTTGTAAAACCTGAAGGAGCCATGACAATACAAGAAGAGTTTATGCGAGCATTGCATTTACTCTCAGAAGGCAAGTCTTGGAAGCAAATTTGTGCACCTGTCATGGAGATTGATGAAGAACCCGAAGACTTTTTTCATGATTTGAGAACTCAAAATACTGATGTCTTGAAGACCAGTCTTGAAGCAATGAAATCTGAGGT
>JAKMFY010000111.1 GCA_022425185.1 Candidatus Poseidoniaceae archaeon
ATCCGTATGTTCGATGAACAGCAAAGCGGTTTGGCATTCACCTATGTCGGATTGACAATGCTCCTTTGTCCCTTGATGGCATTGATTGGATGGAGACTAAGCACAGCAATTACAGCAACATCCTGACCTTTAAGAAGAAGAAGCGAGAGGATACATTAGATGTCTACCTCAGTACTGATTGAAAAATTAAACCAAGCCCTTGGCTGGGAACTACGAGCGATCAACATGTATGCGCACTATGCCTCATACATTCGAGGTATTCATCGGCTTCAATTGGAACCTCACTTCAGTTCAGAAGCAACTGAATCAATGGTGCACTCCAATATTGTCCGTTCTGCTATTGTAAAACTTGGTGGTGTTGCAGTCACTGAGCGAAATCCAACAGCGATACGTCACACGACCTCTTATCTAGAAATGCTTGCAGAATCTCTGATTACAGAAACAAAAGCTGCTGAAGTCTACGGTGAACTGATTCCGATGATCGAAGAAGAAGGTGATGCTGATTTGTACGATGCTATCGAACAAATTTATCTCGCTGAAATTCGAAGCGTTGAGGAACTTCGCAGACTTGCTGAATGATTAAGCAAGGATGTTCAACATTCGCTCAAGAGCGAGAAGCGAACCTTCTTGCACGTCTTTTGAAACACGAATTTGATTGTGAATTTCTCCATCAACCAATCGTTCGAGCAAGTCCATGAGATACGCTGGGTGAATCATATACATTGTTGAGCATGGACAAATCTCAGGATCGAGACATTCTATGTGTTTGTCAGGATGTTGGTCCGCTAAGCGAGCAACCATGTTAATTTCTGTCCCTATAGCAACTTTAGCACCTTCTTCAAGGCCTGCGACATAGTTCAGAATGTATTGAGTTGAACCATTAGCGTCTGCAACTTCTACGGTTTCCTTTGGACATTCAGGATGAACGACAACAACGCCATCGGGATGACGTTGACGGAAATCTGCAATTTGAGATGGCTTGAATCGCTTATGGACTGAACAGAATCCATGCCATAGAATAATTCGAGCTGTGGCGAGGTCAGAACTTGCACCAATACCAGGCGTCCATGTTGGCATCTGGGATTCCTCGATACCCATTGAAATGCCAGTGTTTCGGCCAAGATGTTGGTCCGGGAAAAACAGGACTGCTCCCTTGGGTCCTGCCCGCTCGAACGCCCATTCCAAAACGCCAGTAGCGTTTGATGAAGTGCATACTACGCCTCCATGACGGCCAACAAAATCCTTCAAGTCTGCACTGCTGTTCATGTACGTTACAGGAACGAGATATGATTCGCCTTCTTCTGCAACAGATGCTGGATTCTCACGGTGGATTGGGTCTTTCAAATCCGTAGACGATAGCATTTCATCCCACGCTTGTTCAACATCAACAAGTGTAGCCATGTCGGCCATTGAGCAACCAGCACGTATGTTTGGAAGCATGACAACTTGATCAGAGGATGTCAATATATCTGCAGATTCGGCCATGAAATGGACACCACAGAAAATGATGTACTTCGCATCTGAATCTGCTGCTTTTTGACTAAGCATGAAGGAATCTCCAAGGAAGTCAGCATGCATAACAATGCTGTCTCTTTGGTAATGATGTCCAAGGATTAACAGGTCATCGCCCAACGCTTTCTTCAGTTCAGCAATCCTTTCAGCAATTGCTTGATCTTCAGGAGACATCGAGGTTGAAGAGAAGTCTACTGCGCACATAGCCAACGAAATCGACATGGTCTTCAACCTCTCCACTCCGCTGAATGCTTTGAACCCTATGCAAACGCTGAACTTATCATAACGAGCGGTTTCGGACAGAGTAATGGTCTTCATTGATGAACAGCGACTTCACCTCGGAGCAGAGGCAGAAGTATGGCGTGGCTCATGGATGGGCCAATCGGCAATTCGCAAACAACGGCGAAACCGAAGATGGAGACATCCTGATCTCGATGATAGACTTGGTCGAAGAAGAATGATTGCTGAAGCAAGATTGTTAGTTCGATTATATCGCAGTGGATTGAATGTCCCCTTGCTGCTTGATTGTGATATGTTTGACCAACAATTGGTCATGAGCCATATCAAAGGTAAACCATTGATTGAAATTCTCAATGACACCTCAGTATCAGATGAAGCAGTCATGGATATTTTGAAGAACACAGGCCAGAGTATACGTATGCTTCATCGACAAGCTGTCGTCCATGGTGATCTATCGACAAATAACATCATAATAACTCCTGAAAATGAAGCAGTGCTCATTGATTTTGGGCTTGCTCGAATTGAATATGAAACGGAATTATTCGGAATAGATCTTCATGTTCTTTTTGAAATTCTTGGTGCTTCTCACCCACACAGGAAGGATGCTATTGATGCTGTCATCGAAGGATATGCTGCTTGTGAAGACACTCAGGGTCCAGCAGAAAAAACACCTGGCGGTCAACCTGTTGGAATGCAAGACGTGCTCGACCGTTTCAACCTCATTCGGACTCGTGTCCGATATCATGGTTGAGCAAACCCTTCTTGTCCTCATCCTGACGCTGAATGATGAAGACGAATGTCAATACGATGAGAAGCATTACTGCAAACTGTAACACTACGCTGGAATATGTAGCAAGATCAGTACCACGAGTGAGCACCTTTACAACAAGTTCACCATCATCGCCTTCTTCGAGATAAACAACACCTTCCTCGACGACGATTGGTGCGTATTGATTGATGCTGTCAGAAGTCAACTGCTCACTAATTTTCGTTTCGAGATTGTATTGATGTATTTCCCAATCGAGGTATTGATCGAGGAGAGTTGTAGGATCGAGATGGTCTCGTCCTTCCCAGACAAGATACTCATACCCCATTGAAATATTGTTAATCGGGAATTTCGCATCGAAAGGCATCGATTGCTGGACGGTTCCACGGTCGTATAGCACAAGACGATTTATGGCAGAAACATTGACAATTGTAGCGATGTAGTTTTCATTGAATGCTACGTCAGTAATGGAAGCATTTTCATAGTCGACAAGCAATCCCCAGTCCTCTAACTTCAGGTCTTGTTCCTCACTTGATGTTGCATTCATGACGATGTTTTGCGTTCCTGAGATTCCGATTGTTCCAATGTGAACAGTTGTAGGCATTTCCTTGGAAATCATCACAAGTTCGTTTCCTTGTACTGAAATCATGTCTATGGTTTGATCTTCTGGAAGCATTGGTAGAATGATGTCTTGACCCTCGGAATTAACAGCTTTGATTTGGTCATTTGCTGTGTAAATAAGAACGGGTTCTCCTTGTAAAATGGTCAACTCCAATCCATTCACTCCAGTTTGATTCACCACGACGAGAATTTGAGTCGGTTTGTTTAAATCAATCAGCATAATTTCTGAACCATTAGCCATCACCAAGAAATTCTCTTTCAGGGCGTACAAAGAGTCAACATCCATTGTAGGCTGAATTACACCGATTGCTTCATCCGAGGCTGATGAAAGATTGTGAACAAGAACAACGGCAACACCTGATTGATTGTCAAGGGTTGCAAGCCATCCATCTGAAGCGACTGCTCCTTGAGCAGATTGTACTCCTTCTGCTGGTAAGTCCTTGTTCGTAAGATCCCACGTGATTACACCAGCCGTAAGTATGAGTACAATCATAATCATGGCTCCTGTTTCTTTGCTTGTTGGCTTTAGCAACTTTTGGGTGAATTTTTTTCCACGGTTGAAAATGAAGGTTAGCGAATGAATTGGCCGTGTTAGAATCGTTGCTAAACGGCTGTTGATGGTTCGTTCGTCCAAAACATTCCAAACAGCGGAATTTGATTTGTCAACCATCCTTACAGTTAATGCACCAATCATCATTCCACCAATGATATCAGAGAACCAATGAATACCAAGGTATACAATAGCAAAAACAGTCACGATGATGTAAACGAGCGTCATGTTTTGGAAACGCTTCCATCGGCCATCATGATCGTGTTTCCTAAAGGTAAGCCAAATTGAGAAAGGTACTGCAATGTGAAGAGAAGGCATACAATTTGTGAATGCATCAATTCTTCTGAACCATGTTTCAATCTCAGGATTCAGAGTGTATGCAATAGCATCCATGTCCTCAATGTAAAATCCAGTAACTCGAACATTGAAGAAGAGATAAAATGGAATTGCTAATATGTAAACCCACGCGATGCAGAGAGCAATTCTATCGGCCATCCATCGGTCATCAAAATAAGCAACATAGAAAATGGATGCATAGGTGATAAACATAAATCCTGCAATATAGAAATGTGTCATTACACTGTCAAGCCAATCTGCTCGAAATGTCTCCTGAACCCATACAACAAGATCACCCTCAATTGCGTAAATGTAAGGTGTCATATCGATTCCAGTTCGAGCCATGAAGATTCGATCTATTTGGTCGAGGAAATCCTTGGCATTGTAGATTGAGAGAGCCAGAAGAAGATGCAGCCAATAACGGCGGATAAAATCAACAAAACCTTTCAAGGTCATGTTGGCCCATGGTGGCTTGAAGTACGGCATTGCAAAGACACCAACTGCCAGTGCACTGATGAGCCAAGTAAGATAGACACCATCCATGAATAGACCTCCTTATTCAAGCGCTGGAGCCTTGCATTCAAGAAACCTGCACCTACTTTAGGCTTGAAAAAGGCAAATCACCATGCTCCGTGAACGTAGGGTCGTCCACGATCGGGATCATTACGATGAGCTAGATCCCAAATTCTTTCAAATCGATAAATACCACTCGAACATCCAGTGGCCCATTCAAACGATAATGCATAATTTCCAACTGTTTGGACAGTTGGTTTCTGTTTAGGGTATGCTTCAACAGTGCGGCGCAATTGCATACTCATTTCATCTTCATTGCGTAAAGGAGAACACTTTGCACAGGGACAAGCATGACGAAGGTCGTCGTATGTTACGACAAAAGACGTACCGTCTTCATAGGTAAGTTCCATATCTGTATCCCTGCGTTCAAGTTTACGCAACTCGAGAATTTCTTCAGCCATAGTATCACATCAAATGATTTCCAAACTCGAAGATGAGCCCTGTGCTAATTGTGATTGTACAGCGGATACGACATTGGCAAATGCAATTGCAGAAGCCCCGTCTGGTTCACTGACGATACGATGAACTCCATCGTCTCCACCTCGGACAAAGCCCGGATCAAACGGAAGAGCACCCAAGAAAGGTACGCCGAATTCTTCTGCAGTGGACCGTCCACCGCCTTCTTTGAAAATGTCTAGCGTGATGCTGAACTTGCCTTCTTCATCGCAGATTGCACTTAGGGTACGGCCTGCAGGTGCGGCAATTTCAACTGATGAACCAGGTGTTCCTTTGCCATGGATTGTGTACCCGCTCATGTTTTCAACAACTCCCAATACAGGAACTTTCAATGAAGAAGCGAATGATATGGACTTCCTGCTGTCGAGTAATGCTACATCTT
>JAKMFY010000124.1 GCA_022425185.1 Candidatus Poseidoniaceae archaeon
GCAGATTGACTGGACTTGATTCATCGCGGTGCTTATATGCAGTGGGTCGGTCGCAAAGTTGCTTCGAACAAGCGTTATGCTGATTTCGAACACTGGGGGCCACGAAAATGAAGCGATCCAAGGGACAAAGAGTAGGTACAAGAAGCGTTCTACGTCGACGACGAAAGGACCGTTCACGCACATACATCAGTCGTGTTATGCATAACTACGATGAAGGTGACCGTGTTGCTATCGTTCTTGATGGTGGACAACAAATGGGTATGCCTCATCGCCGATTCAATGGAAGAACTGGATTCATCACACGCCGACAAGGTGTTGCTTGGGTCGTTGCAGTCAAAGATGGAAACATGCAGAAAACTGTCATCGCCCGTCCAGAACACCTCCGCCCATTGGAGTGAGTGATTTTCATGACCGAAGAAGAAAAAATTGTTGATTTTGCCACCGTTCGTGACTTGCTCAAGGGCGCTCAGGAACGCCGAAGAGATTTGACGTACGAACAACGTGCTGCCCTTTTCCACGCTGAATGGGCTGCAAGTGAAAACCGAAACGGATATGCAACTGATTCCGCTGTGTTTGAAGAACTGAAAGCAGCTATTGCAGAAGTACCTGCTTTCGAGAAATATCCAGAGTTGGCTGCTAAGTTGGCTGAACTCATGCCAATGACAGAACTTGAGATCAAGGCAGTTATGGCAAGCCGCCGTGCTTCCATAGATGACGGAGATGTCAACACAGTTCTCGAACTTGTGCGTCAACACATCGGTGTTGAGTGAAAACCAAAGGAAGTGAGCACGCATGAGCCGCCCAGGCCGCGATTATACACCGCGTAAATTCAACAAGTCAACACCTAATGTTGACACCAGTATGCCTCCACCAGCGACTGGAAGAAAAGAGATTCCTAAACCTCAGAAGAAACCAGAGCAATCTGGTGAACCTCGAAGGCAGCAACGGCCTCAACAACGACGTGCCAATCGAGGAGGGCAACGTCAACAACGACCTCAACAGCGCCGAAAAGACGCTTCACCACTCTATGATGCTACATGGGCTCGTGTCGTTGAATTTGATGCCGGAGATGGTGTCATTACTGGATTTACAGAAGAAGCCCTGATCCCATGTCGAATCGGTATTGAATCCTCAGAAGCAATTCTTCCAAGTTCACGGATTTACATCGGAAGCGGGGAAGGTTCACCAAAAGGAACAATTCTTGGTGGAGCAATCTTCGATCGAATGAGCAATTCAGCAAAATTAGACTTCCCTCTCATCATTCAATTATTTGTTGAAGAATTTGGAATGCACTTTGTTCAATCTTTCTTCAACAAAGCAGGTAATCTCTCACTCAAGCAGCATGCATTTGAACTCCTAGATGGAATTGGTAGCAAAAAGGCCCAACAAATGGTTGAACTTCGCGGCTCATCAGGATTTGCTTCTTTAGCTGAATTAAACGAAAAGTGCAGCATTGACGCTGCAGAATTACTAGCACGCAGATTCTTCTCTGAGATTGAGGATAGAACACTCCAACCGCGATTGATCGATCATCTGTTTCCGGTGAATGCATGAAATCAGCAAGAGATTTGATTGATTCTTTGCGTGCATATCAGCCACCAAATACCGACTTAGGTCAGCATTTTCTCATCGATGACCAACTTCTCAATGTTATGGTTGAATTAGCGACAATAACTTCTGAAGATCATGTCCTCGAGATTGGCCCTGGACCAGGGACTCTCACTCAAGTGCTCTTGGAGACTGGTGCCACTGTTACTGCAATCGAACTTGATGATGGCCCTGTGCTTCATCTTGACAACGTCTTTTCTGAACAACAAAGCAACGGGAAACTTACTCTCTTACACGGTGACGCTCTGGTTGAAAAATGGCCACAATCGATCACGAAAATCGTCGCAAATATTCCATACCAGATCTCGTCGCCTTTGATTGAGAAGATTACAAAATTTAACGCATTGAACGAGACATCACTCCATTCTGTTGTGTTAATGGTTCAACAGGAATTTGCTCAACGGTTGACAATGCGCCATCCAAGCGATGTTGGCTCCCTTGGTATGACAGTGGCCCTTGATTGGAATGTAGAAGAACACCATGTTGTCGCCCCGCACAGTTTCAGCCCCCAACCGGCGGTTCACTCACAAGTCGTTTCACTTCATCCGCATCAGACGATATGGCCAACCGACAAGCGCCTGGTTCGCATGATGATTCATCAAGCATTTTCAGAAAGAAGAAAGAAAATTAGGAGTACATTGAAACGTGCTCCACGAAGAATTTCGCGTCTCAAAGGCTGGCATGCTCAACGATGGAAGGATTCAATCTCTCCACTTCTTGACCAAGAGATAATGGATTTACGACCTGAATCGCTTCAACTCGAAGACTGGATGACACTCGCTGGGGGAGTTGAAAAAGGCTCGAATTGAGAGCCATTATTACCGAACAGTTACGGGGGAGGGTTTTCTTAGGAACGCTCCCTCGGCTTACATTGTCGGAGGGGATGTTATGGCAAAGAAGGACACATATCTTGCACTACTTCGTCGAGGAATCGATGATACAACTGCACAACTACTCGCTGATGCGGGTCTCAAAATAGGCGATTTGAAAAAAATCGACTCCGAGAAACTGATTGAAAACTATGGCCTGAAGCCTGACATCGCAGAAGGTGTCATCAGCATCATCACAGCTGGACCTCAGAGTCACGGAAAAGAACGGTTCCTTGCAAAGGTTCTTGCTCCAGATCGTAAACAAGAAAGTCGAATTGAAGAGATGAAATTCAAGCGTAAGCAGAAGGACGTTTTGACTGAACTTGCTGAACAAAAAGAACGAATCAAGTTGGCCAAGGTCACTGCATTCAAAGACAAGAAACTCATCATGAACCGTCTCGGTAAGACCGTTGAATTAATTGTCAAACTTGAGAACAGCCTTAACGATGAAGGAAAAGACGACCAGAAAGTCAAGATTCGAGACCAACTTGAAACACGTGGGCTTGAAGCTGCTCGTGATCATGAACTCCTTGAATTGGAAGGGACACCTCAAGATATCGTTGATTTCCGACGTAAGCACGTCCCTGCACTCATCTTCCATGCATGCCCTGAATGTGGAGATGAAATGGATCCTCGTTCATCGAGAGACCCTGATCGAAGCGACGAGTATGCTTTGATTTGTTGGGAATGTGAAACAAGTTTTACCCCACCGCTCGGTGATATGGCAGAAGCAAAACTCAGCAACGGTTCTCGTATCATCATCGATGTCGACAAAGCCCCTCGTAATCCAGTTCCTCCAAAGCCAGCAAACCTTGGCTTTAGTGATGTAAGCGAACAACTTCGAAAGGATCTGGAAGCAACAGGTGCAACGGCTGATCTCATCAGTGCAGAAGTTGAGTCTGCTGGCCTTACTGGAGGTCTTATGGACATCAACGATTGGATCGACCAGACACTCGCTGTCAAGGGCTACATCCAAGCACAAGAAGATCGTGAAGACTTCATTCTACGAACTGGAGCAGGTGCAACCAAGTTCAACAA
>JAKMFY010000158.1 GCA_022425185.1 Candidatus Poseidoniaceae archaeon
GTTGCAAGAGTGAGCAATGATCGACCGTTGAGATTCGTTGCTTCTTCTTCCGAACAACCCCCGCGTAGTAATTCTGCTTTTCTTACAACTGGCTGCACCGCTAACCTCCGCGTCCAAAAAGAAAGGATAGGGCGTGTGACAAGATCGTGGCGCCCGCCCATCACGAATTCCTTTGGATGGGCTAACATAATTCCGAGTGGATCAATGAGGCCATTCGTATGCCATGAAGTACAGAGTGAACCTCTATCTGATGGTATCTTTTCCATCCCTGTACATTCAATCGACCGGAACTGATTTGCTGCCGTTCTGCGGCAGAAGAAAAATGCTAATTTCGTCCAGAAAAAGGACCCTGGTGTAGATTTATCATAAGATGGCATTGGAGTGTTCAATAACTTCTCCATTTTCATATTCGCAGAAGATTTGGAAAGCACTGGTAATGCCTCGCCTCGGTGATCTACTGCTCCATCCCAATCTGCAACTCCTTTGGCCATTCAATCCCCCTCCATTTGCAGTTCTGAAGCCAAGACTCTTAGTTTCTCATGGTCGGTTTCATGGGCCAGGGGAGGCCACATTGCGGCTAACGTCTTTCCCGAATCGTCCTCTGTTCTTGGAAGTACATGGACGTGGACATGTGCCACTTCTTGACCTGCAAGAGGACCGTCATGGACGACGATTGAGAAATCCGTTGTAGAAAATCTTGTACTAAGTAGGCGCTGTACCTCTACAACTCCCTCCATGAGTTGTGAACGTTCCAGTGTTGTCAAATCACCTATTCTTGAAACTGCAGTAGTTGGAATCACAAGGGTATGGCCTTCTCTTCTTGGAAAAATATCGAGAAAAGCATACCACCCTTCCCCAGAACCAACTTTGTGCGAAGGGATATCACCAGACAATATGTGTTCAAACAATGATTTGTCGGCCATAAAACGACCAATCAGCCATTACAGATAATCAAACCGCAGATGCGGGGTTGAGAATCCAATTTCCTGATGGCCCTTTTCTCAAGGCGAGGGTTCCAGTCGAACCGTCGTTGTAAACAAGAATGTGGTGGAGTAGTTCAGAATCTTCTTCCGGATAATCTGAACGTTGATGGAGGCCGCGGGATTCTTTTCTCAATTCGGAACTCCTAACGCTGGCAAGGCCAAGTCGTATTGCGGCTTGGGCACGTAGTGTTTCAAGGAGATTCTGATTTGCAACGAGTGAGGTTTCATCGCAATGAAGTTGTTCACCACGGATCGAAAGTTGATTGAGAGATTCTGCAGCAGTTGCGAGAGCAACTGCATCAACTGCAGGGGTCTGGGTTGAAGTCAAAATTTCACTGAGGCGTTGGATAACAGGCTTGAGACGTTGAACTGGCCCATCAGATTCAACTCCAAGCATACTCAATTCTGCTTCTGCGATGTTTAGTGATTCTTCAAGTGTTGAAGCACCTGTAAATTTCCGCTTTGTAATCCACTCGGCTGCGTGTATACCGGCTGATTCTCCTGTACAAATGGCTTCCAATAATCGGTTACCTGCTAATACATCGGCTCCATGAAGGCCGCTTGAACATGCATCTCCAGCAGCATAGACTCCAGTGAACCATCGTGCCCAGGATTGCAAGACTACTCTTCCGTTTTCGTCGGTTGAAAGTCCTCCTAGAGTGTGATTTGGACGAGGTGCAACTTCAATTGTTTGACGATGCATATCAACACCAAGTCGTTGTTGGATTTGATCGAATGTCATTGTCCACCATCCCGAGTATTCACCAAGATTACGAGCGTCAAGAACGGTCATGCCGGCTTCGTTCATTTTCGAACAAATTTCAGAGGTCATTGTTGATGCTGTAATGTCAATTTCCGTTCCTGAAGGTGTGTGGAGCGTTGCCCCGTCTGAAAGAATAGACTGCGGAATAATCATGTTTGTGCCAACAACACCGAGTGGCGCATGTGCTACAAATTCCATGTTCCTCAAAGGAGCTCCTGCTCGGTAGGCCATGTCCATTCCAAGAGATGTCGAGCCTGTTGTGAATGCCCCTTCAAATCCCCCATCTGCGATAATCAATGCTTTGCATTGTACGGTTAGAACTCGTCCATTGATCATGTCCAGTGTTGTAATTCCATTGATTGAGTAATTTGTATGAACCAGTTCAAGGGGCACTTGATCGCCTCTTCGAGTAACACCATGCTTCATACATTGCTCTTCGAGAACCTGTTGGCAGTCGCGAATGGTTGCGTCTCCAGAATTGCAAAGTCGTGGCTTACTATGGCCAGCGCCGTGGTGTCCTTTCACAATCCCTTTTGCATCTCTGCGGAAATTAACTCCGCGTCGCTCAAGGAGATCGACTGTGCGAAGTGCATCAGTAGTATATTGTGCAACAATATCTTGGTCAGAGAGAAAGTTTCCTGCTCGAATGGTATCTTCCCGGTGGCCACGATTACTTTCTTCTTGAATGTGGCATGAAATCCCATTCATAGCAACATTTCCGCCATCACCAAGGCCTGTTGAACTCATCATCAGGACATTGGCTCCACCCTTTGCAGCTTCTGAAGCTGCTGTCAAAGCGGCAGGTCCGTCACCCAGTACTACGATGTCCCATGCTTCCATATTAGACCCCCAATATTTGAGGGGAAGTGAAGCCCTGCCATAAGGAAAGCGCTTGTTCAGCCAGAAATTGATTCGAGTGGAACTTCAGGAATTGAACGGTCAGAAAACCTTCGAGCAAGGAGGAGTTTTCGAATTCTATCTGCTCGTTGATGACTTTCTCGAGGCGTGACAAAGGTGCGTACTATACGTGAACCGAGTACTGTTTCATTGTCATCTCGAAGGGTTATTTGCACTTGTGCATCTCCTTTGAATTCTCTATCCCAAGCCACATTTATCCAAAGAACAACAGTTCGTTCAAGATAGCGGGGGAGCCAGTCAAGAACATCGTCATCAGAAGGATGTGTTAGTTCAACGGATTTCGTAGGAGGCGGGCAAGGCATAAGTTCGAATCTGTGGTCAATTGATTCAGGCTTTCCACCAGGTACTTGTACTTCTACGCGAGCATGTGTGGAGTCGAATGTCTGGTTATTGAGGGCAATAAACAAGCTTCCTGAACCGTCATAGCACATTGTATCGAGTGAGATGTCCATTCTCCAAGGGGAGAGAAGAATCTCGGGTGAACCGGTTAGAAGGTCGTTTTGTAATCGCTCAAATAAGCGGAAAGCCCCTGGTTGCCATGCTCGTGCATGTTCAAGGGAGCGTTGTATGGACCTCCAATTGAAGAAAGTGTCCTCTTGAAGAAGAGTGCGATCTATCGCCTCCGGTGGCATGAAATCACGCAACGATGCGATGACATCAGTGGATGTTACAACATCAGTTGCATGAAGATGAAGAAGGAACAACAGACGCTCTCGTGCTTGAATTGGATCGGTTCCCGGTAAAATGCTCGATGTAAACTTCTCCTCCCAAGTACTCCATTCGATTTGTGAATCCGGGTCTAAATGAGCAAACAACAATTCTCCAAGTGGAGACCCAAGTTGTGTTGGATGATGTGTTGGCGCATAGTGAATCAAGAGAGGCATGGAATCTGCTTGGAGACGGATATAGAATGTTGTCAATATTGAGTGGATGCTCAAGCCTATACCTGATGTCATGGAAATAAGGAGGAGGAGATTCCAAGCCACAGTTCTTGGTGTAATCAACGTCGATAAACAAAGTAATGTGAGCGAGGTTGTGGCTAAGAAAGCGCTAATGTTGTTTTGACGACGTCCGTCTCGAAGTCCCTCCAAAATACGATCCATTCCCGGTTGAGCGCGGAGCGTGTGCCTTCTATTATCTCCGATTCCACCTTGTTCGCGTAGGGAAATTTTTGCTTCGACGGCAGACCATGTGGCTTCACTTCCCGCAATTGGAGGCCCGAATGCTGCAAGAAGTGGAATCAACCAAATTGCAAGAACAATCAACGGATTTGATGGTAAGAAAGAAGGGTTAATCACAAACAAAAGTGATGTGCCTGCTATGCTGAAGCCAATTATGTTTCTAAAAAATATGAATAATGGATTAATGGCGATATTTCCACTCTTCATTCTCAGAAGTTCGCTTTTCTCCCAAGCCTCTCTGGTCCGAGCCAATGGATCTTCGCTGCGTGAAAATCCATGTCCATATGGATCTGGAAGAGATTTGAGAGTCCGCCTTGTTCGGGCAATGATGGATTCGTCCTCTGG
>JAKMFY010000207.1 GCA_022425185.1 Candidatus Poseidoniaceae archaeon
CTAGGAGAGTGATGTGAGCAACGAGTTCCAATAAGGTCGTTTTACCACCACTGTTTGCACCTGTGAGTAATGCAATTGGTTGTCGATCACCATTTGGTGCAACGTCTCCAAGGCCATAGGAAACCGGCTGAGCAATACCATCGATGAACAGATGTCTTCCTTCTTCAAACCAAATTCCATGACTTACAAGTTCTGGGACTTCTGCTTGATGATGCAATGCCCATCTGGAAATACTGTACCACATGTCGTGCTCAATGAGTGTTCGTAGAGCAATTTCACATTTCGGTTTCAATGCAGCAAGTTTGCGTGAAGAACGAACAAGATGTTCACTTCTTGAATCATTAATGCGCCTCTCGAGTTCAGCATCAATTTGATCGAGTGTAGGACGCTTAATTTTTACAGGCCAAGAAGATGAATACAGATCATGTGGGCAATTAATTCCGGTAACTTGGAGATATTCAGACATTTCCTTTCGCCCTTCCTGCAACACTTCATCGATGACATTCTCTGTCGCTTGTGCCAACTTTCTCTGAAACGTGGCAGCATCTGCTAAAGCAGCAAGCATATCAGAACCCGATAGGTCGAGTGAAGCATTTTCCATACCCTCTGCAATACGGCTGTTGAGTGATTCTTCAAGCGATTTGGAGGTTTTCCAAAGGCTATCACGTACATGCTCCATGCTTTCAATATCGCCCGCATCTCCAAGCATTGAAACCAAAGCAGAGAGTTCTTCCAATCCTTCTGTCGATGCAAAAATCTGTTTTAGAACAGGGGGGAGCGTTCCTTTCCATTCTTGTTTCCATTGAAGGATTTGAATCAGAGTAGAAAGTACCTTTTTGTTATTCTTGAACCAGTCGATGGTATACTCGGGGACCATAATTTCCTTCTCAGAATTTGCTGGGAGAACCAACCAACCTGGTGGAACTTCATCAGGGCCATCATTCCCAATCCATGTAACGGTTTTGAAGACGGTATAATCATTCCATTTCTCACTTGGACTTGGTTGTAATACTCGTACGAAGGATGCCCATTCCGGCTGTTCATCCCTTGAAACCACAACTCTCTCATATCGTTGACTTGGTTTTCTGGCATGACCAAGTTGTTTGAAAATCAACTGCAATCGTTCGTAAGCCTGCAAATCCTCCTTCGCTAGGTTCATCATTTCAGAACAACGTGCTCTACGGTGCTCAATCTCATGCATTGGCATTAACATCTGCATCCTAGATGATGTTGCGGAACATGAAGAAAACGATTGCAACGATTGGATTAATTGTGTGTGTAAGCGTTCAGATTCCTTGGTTGCGAGGAAAGTGCCATCGGTTCCATGAACTTGCCTAGCAAGTTGTAAAGCACGTTTTACAGAGATTCCCTCAACTTCTGCGATTCGTGAAATATCTCCTGATTGCAACGTCTGCATGACTTCATCACGACCACCAAAGTGGTCATCAAGTCGTTTCATGAGTCTCTCACCGATACCGGGTAATGTAGCAAGCACCATGTGCTACATCGTTTGTCAAGGGCTTTTGAGGATAACGCACAAAATAGACCTAATCTAGACTTCTGGTAGGTGAAGTTCAACAGCAAACAAAGGGTCGATATCGGTCGAATCATGATATGCTACGACAACTCCTCCATCTGGGAGTATTGCTAAACTTGCAAAATCAAAGCGAATGTCGTTACCAGCTCCTGAGGTTGAATCGAGATCGCCTTGTCCGATGTAGGTCAATGTGTCCGGGGTAAGGTCTTCGCTGTAATCACGAGTGTGATACACGACATCAATATCTGGCCCTTCGCTTGATTGGTATCGTACGTTGAGAACGAACAAGTCATGCTTCCCATTGCCTTGGAATTCCCATTCTTCTATTCCTGAGGCCACTGCAGACATGTCATAGGTATGGTTCGTCCAAGTTATTGCCCCATCTGTGGAGAGATAATGCGTAAGTGAGTTACCAGAATTTGCGACACAATGGATTGAACCCGTTGTATCAAGGTGACAGTATTCACTAGGGAATTGGACTGCAAGTTCATTCCATGAAAGAGTTGTATCGAGGAAAGCAGCATTTCCGTTATCGAAATACTGTGGGAATAGTAATCCTCCACTCGGCACTGCGAACGCACGCATTTCTTTGTGTGGCTTGTTTACGTCCCAATATGGGTCTAAACTGTCGTTCGTGAAATCGAGATTAACATCGATTGAAGGCTGTGATGAACTGCGTCCAGGGAATTGAATCGGATAATAATTCAGACCGTCTACTGAGATTTGTCCACCTGCATTTTGTGTTTGATGCCAGAAATTGGAGACCACCAAGGAAGCCCATTCACCGTCTCCAAAGGATGAAGAGATTGGTCCAACAACTTCGACCTGCCAACTTCGATCGTAAAACGGTTCAGTTATTCGATTATAGCACCACTTCCATTCCATTTCAGATTGGTCGTACAAAATCGCATAGAACTTGTCGAGTTTCAAATCGCCTCCTACATACGGGAACCATGACATTGAGATGATGTCGCCATTGGTCGCTTGAACAATGCTTCCTTCACCGAGTCCTTCCTGTCCAGGATTTGTAGGGATAAATGTGCGGCATTGGATGTCGGGAGTAACTCCTGGCATCCACGTATCCCACTCATGCCCTCTATCAACAGACCATACAGGATACTCACCTCCGATGTTGAATATCGAGCCATCAACGGATGTCGCAAGATAATGTTCGCAACAATTTCCTCCCTTTGTTGCATCAAAGACTGCCCAAGTCATGTTCATGCTTTGATTGGTTCGAAGGTCAATGGTCATGAAGTCTTTTGGGGTTTCATGGCTTTGTTCGTCAATCATGGCATAGTCTTCCCATATCGAAGTCTGTTCGCTTTCTTCGACAATGGATTCTCCTGAACCAAAACAACCTGCAAGAAGCATGCTGCATAGGACAAACATGGCGAGAGATTGCCTGCGCATGATGTAGGCTAAGAAGCCCTCATTTTCAAATCCTCGCAAAGAGCCTTGAAGTGTTTCAACCCATACAACGTGTGTGTTCCAAACCATGTCAGCGCTTCTCCATCGATGCAGACGTTCCAGATATGTTGGCCTCCTTCGAGAGCAACACGTTCTGAAATCGCTTCCCCTTCTTCAAGTGCAAAATTGTGAGGTTCGCTTGAGAGAAGCATTCCTTCGATATCATGTTCAATGAGATGATTGGTCGTAACGACAGGATATCCATTTCCATCTGGTTCAAAATCAGGAACGATGAATCCACATTGTTCAAGAAGAGATCCAGAATAGCGTGTTGGCGAAACGCACATGAGAGGTTCGTGCCAAATCATAGCAGCGACTTTTGGACCATTGTCTTCGTTTTTCCTGTCTAATTCCAGTTCAATTTTAGCAGCGAATGTTTCACTCAATTCTTTGCAATCAATTTTTTCCCCAAGCAATCGGAGCATATCAGGCACATCTTTCGGCGATACAACTTCTGAAACGAAGCGTTCAATCTCGTTTTTGTCAAGTTCATTGAACACCTCAAGAGGATTTTCTTCTCTATCCATTATCACGAGGTCTGGATTAAGTGCTATGATTTTTCCGATATTGGGAGTTTTCGTTCCACCAACAACGGGTATGTCCAGTACGTATTCCTCTGGATAGATGCACCAGGGTGTTCTGCCAACAAGGTGTTCCTTTGGCAATCCTAAATCTGCAAGCGTTTTTGTTAAACTTGGAACCAGCGATACAATCCGCATTGAATACCCTCAATTGGATTGGACCTTGTAGGAGATATGTGCGCCATCAACATCGAAACTTTCTGTGCCTTCAGGGGCCTGATCGCTATGGAATGCGATGCCAGATGCTCGAGTTTCCTTTGCTATCCATTCTTGATCATCAGCAAATAGTTCCGGAGCGTTCAACATCCATACTTCTACGTCGATGGTAGCTTCAATTTCGAGATTCAAGTCCTTACGCTTTGATTGAATTCGTCGAGTAATGTCTCGAGCTAATCCTTTCGACAAGAGTTCGGGTGTATCTTGCATATCCAATACAAGGCTCACATGTTGAGCCTTTTCGCCTTCGCCGAGTGTTACGGTTGCAGCTGCAAACCCTTCTCGTTCTGTTCGTCGAACTTCAACATCCGATTCTTCGATTGCAACACCCATAATCACGCAATTCCCTGCTTTGATATCAGCAAGAAGTGCTTCAGGATCTTCGTTTCCTTTCAATTCGTTTGCGATTGCGTTAACATCACCCTTCGCTTTCGGTGCTAAAGCTCTGAAGTTTACGGCGAGTGCAATTTGCTGGAATCTGTCAAGATCGGTTTCAAGTGAGATTGTTTCAACATTCAATTCTTCCGATAGAAGATCATGATACGGCTCTAAGTTCGGTCCAGCAACAATGAACCCTTCTGCACATGGGAGACGTTGTCTTCGTTGTGCATCGATTCTAATGCGTCGGCCAGTTTCTGCGAGTTCACGCACGAGTTCCATTTCAGTTTCAAGTTGCATATCTTGAGGAGGTAGGTCTGTCGTCGCTTCACAGAGTGCTTCATCCCATGAATCTGCAGTTGCTCCTGCTAGCGTCCCGGGTGTCCCTACTGGCCAATCGGCCAGGTGGACAGATGTGCCTGTAAGGTTGCGATGGATTGTATCAACCATGAACGGACTGACAGGTGAGATGAGTTTGCTCAGGGTGACAAGAACTTCATGCAGCGTGTGTTGGCAAGCCAATTTGTCATTGGATTCTGCTTCATCCCATAATCGACGACGGCTGCGGCGAACATACCAATTTGACAAATCATTGACGATGAAATCTTCGAGATCTCTGCATGCTTTATGGAAATTCCAACTTGTGAATCCTTCATGATATGCTCGTGCAGTTGTATGAAGTTTTGAAAGAATCCAGCGATCGAGTCTTGAACGATCGTCGACAGGTAGTGGTTGTGTTTCTGGATCGAAGCCATCTAAAGCAGCGTAATCAGCATGGAACCGATAGACATTCCATAGCGTCAAGAACATCTTTGCATACGTCTCTCGAACACCATTTGAATCGAATTTCAAGGGATTCCAAGGAGCACCGGCGGTTACCATGTACCATCGGGTTGCATCAGCACCTTCTCGATTGAAATGATCCCAAGGGTCGACAATATTTCCACGCGATTTCGACATTTTCTTTCCTTCAGCATCAAGAATAAGACCAAGCGACAAACATCGTTTGTATGCAGGTGAATCAAAGACGGTGGTTGAAACAGCCAAAAGGGTGTAAAACCATCCCCGTGTTTGGTCAACGCCTTCACAGATATAGTCGACTGGGAAGGACGAATCGAATGTCTTCTCTTCATTGAACGGATGGTGCCATTGAGCGAATGGTGCGCAACCAGAATCAAACCAACAATCCATGACAAACGGTTCTCGTTTCATTGGTTTGCCGTCTTCAGATACCAATGTGAATGCATCAACAACTGGTCTGTGGAGGTCAACATCAGCAGGACAGTCAGGATTTTCAATTCCAGCCGCTCGTGCTTTTGCGACTTCTTCTTGAAGTTCAGCAATTGAACCGATGCACTTCATATTTCCATCTTCATCTCTCCAAACTGGGAGTGGTGTACCCCAATATCGTTCGCGAGATATGGCCCAATCCTTGACGTTTCGGATCCACTCGCCAAATCGACCTTCACCAACCCAATCAGGTGCCCATTCGACTCCATCATTGAATTCGAGGAGACGGTCTTTGACTGCAGTCATGCGGACAAACCAAGAATCCATAGCGTAGTAAAGCAGAGGATGGTCTGTTCTCCAGCAGTGAGGATAATCGTGAAGGTAACTCTTTTCTCTGTACAAGAGTCCTGAAGGAACGTTTTGGTTTTGTCCTACAAGAATTTCCATGACTGAATCATCACATTCCTTGACATATCTTCCATCAAGTTCTGGATGAATCCCTTTAACGAAATGGCCATTCATTCCAACAGTGTGGTATGCAGGAAGACCAACTTCCATTCCGAGGTTGTAATCGTCTTCACCGTACATGACTGCGGTGTGAACAACACCTGTTCCATCCGTTGTTGTAACCCAATCAGCTGAAAGTACTGTCCATGCAGTTTCAGAATCTCCTCGAGGAACAGCACCTGGAAAGAGTGGTTCATACGAGCGCCCGACAAGAGCAGAACCTGGGATTTCTTCGATAATATCGACGTGGTGCCTGAGCACCTCACCCATCAGATCCTTGGCAAGGATCAATTCTTCGCCAACCTTTGCTCCACCTTTGCCTTGCCATCCTTCTGGTTCTTCTCGAACTCTACAACGAGCATATGTGACTTCAGGTCCAACCGCGAGCCCAACGTTACCAGGAAGCGTCCAAGGCGTTGTTGTCCATGCGAGGATGGATGCATCATCGTCAGTGAGTTTGAATTTGATGTATACCGAAGGTTCCTCGACCTCTTTGTAGCCTAATGCGACTTCGTGACTGGAATAAGACGTTCCTGTTTGTGGACAATACGGAAGGACTTTGTGGCCGCGATATAGGAGATTTTTATCGAACATTTGCTTAAGAGCCCACCAGCAGGATTCAACATAATTGTTGTCCAATGTGACGTATGGATTGTCTAAATCTACCCAATATGCCATCCTCTCTGTCATTTCTCTCCAAGCGCTTTCGTAGGTCCAAACGCTTTCTCGACATGCATCGTTGAAGGCTTGCATACCGAATTCGTCAATGGCTTCATTACTCATTAAATCAAG
>JAKMFY010000244.1 GCA_022425185.1 Candidatus Poseidoniaceae archaeon
ATAGAATCCATAATCGTCTGATAGCGATCAAGGTTGCCTTGCATGGCTTCCTTTTGAGATTTTGACATTCCACCAAGACCACCGAACATATTCCCTGGTAAGAACGACATCAACTTGTCAATTGTACCAACTTTAGCCATCATTTCCATCTGTTTGTACATATCATTGAGGGTAAATCGGCCAGACATCATTCGTTGAGTAAGACGCATGGCTTCTTCTTCATCCATATCTTCAGGAGCCAAATCAATGAGTCCACGAATGTCTCCCATTCCCAGAAGACGAGAAATGAATCGGTCTGCTTCAAACTTTTCGAGATCAGATACTTTCTCACCAACACCGATGTGAACCAAAGGAGCGCCAGTAGCAGCAACTGCTGATAGAGCACCACCACCTCTGGCTGTACCATCCAATTTTGTTACGACAATCCCAGTTACTCCTGCTAATTGGTGGAATGATGCAGCAACAGGACCAGCTGCTTGCCCAACTTGTGCATCGATGACAAGCCATCGCTCTGTAGCCCGTGTAATTGAAGCAATGTCTTCAAGTTCAACAACCAGTTCCTCATCAAGTTGATGACGACCAGCTGTATCGACGATAACCAAATCTGCAGAAGCACATGCTGCCAAGCCATTTCGAACAATTTTTGTTGCGTCTTTTTCATCAGGTTCGCCGTAGACAACAACGGAGGAATCCTCGAGCAATTGTGATAGTTGGGCATATGCACCTGGACGATGAACGTCGGCTTCGATAACAGCAACCCTTAATCCGTGCTTTTTACGATACCATTCAGCAAGTTTTGCAGTCGTTGTGGTTTTACCTTGACCATAGAGACCGACCAAAAGAAGTGTTGCGCCACGGGGTTGAAATTCATGATTAGCACCAAGTAAGCGTACCAATTCCATGTAGAGGATGTTCATTGCATGCGTTTGCAAAGTTACTCCTGGGCGAGGTTCTTCTTCTCGCATTCTTTCTTCTAATCGATCAACGATTTCTTTAGTCTGTCGAACGTTGAAATCTGCTTCCTGTAGAGCCCTTCTCAGGCTCTTTGTCATCTCTTTAAGTTCATCCTCGTCGAGACGTCGCTTACTCTTTAGAAAACCAAGAGAACGGAATATGCCTCTGGATAAACCTTCAAGCGCCATACTAACCCCAACCATCGATATATTTTCAATTCAACGGTTCTCATTCCCCAATTGGAACCTCAAGAAGAAGGACATCATTCTCAAGTTTAGCCTTGACGTTACTTGATTTTGACGGTGATTGGGTAGGTATTTCATGTTCCCGACCATTTACGCCAACATAGAGAATTCCTTCTTCGCTACGTAATGAGAGATCATCTCGATCAAGACCAGGGAAGTGCAGGTAAATACGTTCAATATCTTCATCAGAATCTACGTACATACCTCGATGAACCGTATGATTAAGTCGATCACCTACTTCGAATGGTCCCAAATTTATATCCAACTCAGAAACATCACCGTAAAGCAAGTGGCCATAGGCTCTTAGTCGCTCTAAACCTTGGACTTCACCGTCAAATAAATCCATGGTTGTTACGGGAATCTTCAACTTATCATTCAATTCTTGGATGTGTCCTTGCTCTTCTTTTCGCCGTTGGATTAAGAACGGATGATCGAGTTCTGGAGTCACGCGATTTACCAAACATCCAGTGACAGGTAATTCGTATTCGTTCAACGATGTGTTTGCTCTCAGAGTTTCATTGACCCCCATGCGTTCAGGAATGGTAACAAGCGTAAAGGAGGTTGTAGATTCGTCACTGAGCACTCTTCTTACGTGAAGAACACGGCGGCGGAATCTTTCGAGTTCATCTTTCATTGCTTGACTTTGTTTTCTTCCGAAAAGCATTGAACGAATGCCTCCAGAGACTCGCATCATTCGCAATAATCGTCCTGACCAAGCCTCAATCAATTCAGGGAGTGCCAGGAATCGAAGTGTGTGACCAGTAGGTGCTGTATCGAATACGATAACATCCCAAAGAGGGTTTTCAACGTGTTTAAGAAGTTCATCGAAGGCTATGGCTTCATCAAGACCTGGAAGAATAAGTTCGCTTGTTTCTACTTCGTCTTTAATTGAAGCCATCTCTTCTTTCGCCTCAGCGTCAAACATCCCGCCGAGTCCACCTAATGCTGAAAATGGAGAAGAGGACATGCCCGAGAGACTTTCGCCTAATTTCGGCATGAAACTCGACAATTTAGCTTCAGGATTTAATTCAAGCCCAAATAATCCAGGTACACCCTCAACAGGCGTAGGCTCGGAAGAAAGCTCCACGCCCAGAGAATCTGATGTTGAGTGAGCAGGATCGCTCGAGACGAGTAGGACCCTGAGTCCTGAATCTGCAAGCCATACTGCGGTTGAAGCAGATGTTGTTGTCTTGCCAACACCGCCTTTCCCACCAAATAAGAGTAATCTCGCCATGGTCCTCTCAAACCTAGGAGGTGTTTGAACTCATTCCTCTCGATTTTTCCTATGCATTCATGTATACGAGCCAAGAGCGAAGGTCGTGGTCAATCAATTCCTCGTGTTTCAAATAGCCGCAGTATGCGGTCTTGTTGGAATGACGTTAGGATGGCGTGGCGTGATGACCAAGTACGCAGGATTTTATGACCTTCCCACCGCATGGAATCAGGTATTCTGGGGTATTTTACTCGGTGGCGCTTATGCCTCTTATGCAGATAATTCGTTGTTCATACCATATTACGAAGCCGCAGTACTCGATTCAGGCAATGGTGAACTCAACATCATACAATTTATTCTCGTGCCTTTATTGGGAACCATTGGTATGCACCTTTTACTACGAAGACAGCGAGTTCGTAAGGGTGGCTCCCAAGCAACGAGTGGTTGGGC
>JAKMFY010000269.1 GCA_022425185.1 Candidatus Poseidoniaceae archaeon
ACCATATCTCAAGATGATATTTCGAAGGGAATGGATCTTGTTGAAGGGACTCTAAACCGCTTGTTATCTCAATAAAGGTGAGCATAGATGATTGAACCGATCTCATTTTTCACAGGTGGATTTCTTATTGGCCATCTTATGCCCAGAGTCCCGTTTATGATTCTGAGTCGTCGTCCAGGTTTCAATAAACGGTTTCCAGCTCACCCACATCCGATTCCTCTCTCTCCTCACCTCACTCAACGAGTGCTCCATATGCGCCGATTTCATCGATTGGGTACATGGACAACACTTCTTCCTTTGTTGATTGGATACATGTGTCTCGTAGGAGGACAAGCCCCAATCGGGTATGGCATGTTCCTAGCAAGTGGTTGGACCATTCTATCAAGGGCTCAATCGTTACTTGGCGGTCCAACATTACCATGTACGCTTGAGATGGCTCAAAATCTTCAATTGATTATGAATAAATGTGATTCAGATGATTCCTGTTGCTCTTCGCCTTCACCTGAATGGAGAGTTGAAGATATTCGATGTGCTTCTTGTTCAAAAAAATTAGAAGATATGGCCCGTCCAGATTTGGGAAGAAACCGAAAAGATGGATTTCTCCGGGGTTGGCTACGATTGTGGATTAGTGAAGGCCGTCCAATGGTGATGACAGAATCATCTGAAAAATAGAGTTTTTTGGATTAAATCAATGGGAACCTTTGTCTAAGCAATGGATTCAATCCGTTCTATGGGGCGCAAAAGTGACAGAGGGCCCCTCACCGCTCGCATCTGGTTGACATTGGTCGTGTTTTGCCAAATTTTCTTGACCCCGATGGCTGCTTTTTCCATCACATACCTCTTCTTGGTGGATATGAGTGACCGTAATCTAACGGTTTCATTTCAACAAGAAATGGTCCCTTGGATTGTTATGGCTTCCTTAGCCTATGGTATGCTTGCTCTATGCTTAGCATTGTTGATGGGTGGATATCGTCCACTTTGGGTTGTTGAACGTGGTGGATGGCTTGCTTCGTTGGGTCTTTCCAGGGGCGGTCGTTCCGCCTCAAGTCTTCGCAGATCACGAGAAGGTTTTGCTGGGTCTCCGCACGGAGCTCTTTCAACACTGGTTAATCAGAGAATGATGAGGGGTCACTCCCTTATCGCAACACATGGAGGCCTCCTCTTGCTTGCAGTTCCGTTCCAGATTATGCTGGTAACAGTACCCCTTACGCTGGTAATGATGGTGCCAGAATCTGTTGTTGGACTTGATCGACGACTTGAACTTGCGATTCTTCTCTATGTTATTGGGCTCATGTTTGCTTTGCGCTCGTTTCCTAAATTCTGCAGAAGATATGTCGGTGTCGCAACATTCACTCGCAGATGGTTAATTTCGATGACAAAACTATCTTGGCTTGCTCCAATTCTTGTTCTTTGGCTTATGGGGCGATTCGCGAGTCTCGTTGTCATGGGGTGGATGGGTCATGATGTTGAAATGACAATCACCTTCGAAGCGAATGTATTCCAGTCTGTTCTCGGAGACGCGGTTGTCCCCGAAACAAGCTTCCTCGATTTACTTACAGCCCTTGCGGTAATGCCGCTTGCAGCATTCACAACTTTAGCGGTTTTGGGAGGCGGATCTGGAAGTCCTCCAGAATGGTTGAAGCCAAAGAATGATGTGGTTTCACGATATGATTCGATGGAATCTCCTGATTTCGGATTACTCGGAAAAGTGACGACTGCAGCCGTTTCAACCACTGCTACATTGGCAATCGCTGCAGCTGCTGGAGTGGCTTCTCGGGGTCAAGATGCTGCAGCTGGATTGTCGGCCATGGCTTCAGCAACTCCTTCAACAGTTGATGCTGTATCGAGTGTATCTGCTCCCTCTCTTCCCTCTTTACCCAACGACCTTCCTCTGGAATTACCAGATTTTGATAATGACCTTCTCTCAAACGAAAGTGAATCTACGCCACCTTTTGACCAGCCTACGATAAGTGGTTTGATTTCAGATGAACATCGCTCTTGATTCAAGAGAACAAACAACGGCCATCTTCATATGTTGTCAATGAGTCGGAAGCATGTTGATGACTATGCGCCGTAGTATTCCTTTGGTTTTGATTACTCTTATGTTGTTCCAAACCGCTTCCTTGCTGGTCATGGATTCTGCTGAAGCCACCTCTGGCCGTGGCGGTCAAAATGATGATTTCCAGGTATTCCGTATCACTGTCGGAAACACTTCGAATGAGGCAAACACTTGGGTTCAATCAGATCAGAGTACAATCGATTACATTGTCGTAGGTGACGAAATAGAAATCAACGTAGAAATCAAACGACTTGGTGGGAGTCAAATCGGGCGAACTGCAACAGGGACCATCGAGATTGTCCACCCAATTGGATTCGTAATTGAGTCCTATTCTTGGACAACTGAAGAACTCATTGGTTTACAGTCTGACTTGACAACTGGCTCCTACACTTGGATGCCAACGATTGCTCATTCCATCCTCAATACGACAACGAATGATTTGACAGGAGGTCTCATCATCCGAGCAAGCGTGTTCTATTCCGGTGATGACCGAAATGAAAACGATGTACTCGAACAAACAGTTCCAGTTGCTGTCATGAAGGATTCCTTTGATGGGACAACTCTTGCAGTCGATAGCCCTACGTTCATCTCAGGACGTTACCCAGCGGGTGGCGGAGACGCAACCGCTCAAGGCAGTTGGCAAACCGATACGGGTGGCCCAGAAGGAACCGATCACTGGCGTCATTCAAACCCTGGCGCTGAATATCCTTCAGGTGCACATGACAGACTTGTAAACATCTTCTTTTCTCAAACCCAACAATGCGGTGCTCTCGGACAACTCGACCCGGGACTAACTCAGGCTTACCAAATCTATACCTGCAGGAAGACGTTCTTTTCGGGAGAATACATCTCGAGTCAATTCTATGCTCAAACATGGGGTCAAATGGCTGGTGGTGACACTGTAGCCTTCGAATTATGGAGAGGTTCTGGAAACTACAACAACAAGATGGAGTCGCTCGTTTGGAACTTCTCCAACGGCGCTCCAAGCCAAGCTACTGGTCAATGGACCAATGTCTCTTGGGATCCTCAAGTCGATTGGGCTCAAATCCCAGGTCTTGCAAACACAGACCTCTTCATGGGAGGTAATTCATACTCACTTGGTCTCTTGTTCCATTCTGATAACAGCGGTGCTTCCGAAGGGATGCACGTCGATGATTTCATCCAGTTTGGAGTGTCTAAAGTAGCGGACTATACGCTTGGTATCGATTGTGACAACCCCGAAACAGGATACTCGTCACCCCCATCGAATACAGTTTCATTGAAGTGCATGGTTACAAACAACGGATACTCCTCCGCTACAGTTTCAGTATATTCCAATGTCAGCAACTTGTCTTGGATGGATCCTGGTTTCCCTTCAATCCGTGTCGAGACTCCAAATCCAAACGACTTCTTTTCGCCAGTTATTGTCCCGGGAATCGGAGCCGGTGAAACCATTGACGTGTGGGTAAACATCAGTATTCCAGCAGGTGCAGATGTACAACAACAAACATGGCAGGTTTGGTTTATTGATAGCGGCGGTACAAACTCAGGCGAAAAAGGCCGAGTAAGTATGAACCTTGCAGTTACTGAACAATACGGTGTATCGCTCACATCTTCAACTCCACTCTTGGCTGATACGCTACTCCCAGGGGAATCTGGATTGGTTCCTATTCGACTTCAAAATGTTGGTAACAGAGATGCTTCTTACTTCCTTGCACCGACGTTCTCCACTGAAGGATGGACTGGAGTTGTTGAAAATGAAACTGGTGTGACTATTCCAAATCCGATCATACTTGAGAAGGCAGAGGTGACAAATCTCTTCCTCAATATCACCGCAGACCCACTTGCCACACCTGGCGTTATCTCGTTTAATCTACGAGCCACATGCCCATCGTGTGGTACATCTCTGTTCGGAGCAGATATCCTTGCTCGTAACATCGACGTCCCAATTTTGAGAGATGCTTCAATGAGCTCTGACGAATCCTCATTCCAGAGTGCTGCAGATGGTGTTCCAGAAACGGTGTATCTTTCTTTACTCAATCTTGGAAACGACGATGAGCAGTATGCACTGTCTCTTGGTGGCCCTCACAAGTATCTCTTGGCTGCTCAACTCGCTGGTGAAACAACAGCAATTCTTGATGCGTGGGATGGCGAAACAACGATTATTCTAACCTTGCCAATGCCAGTTGGTCTATCGCCTGGGCTTTACTATCTCGACATTATCGCAACGAATGTCGATGATCCATTGGTCTCGGTATCGCATCGTATTAATGTCGAAATCCTCGACACTGCTGCACTAACAGTCACAGATGAGTCGTCTGACCAATCGTTTTTGCCTGGTTCAATGGATACCAGTGATCGTTCTTTCACAATTACAAACTATGGT
>JAKMFY010000011.1 GCA_022425185.1 Candidatus Poseidoniaceae archaeon
GTATCGATAATGGCTCAATTCGAGTTCAAGCAGAAATCAGTTGGAATGTGAGCGTACTGCAAGATTGGACGCACCTCGGAAACACGACCTATATTATTGGCGATATCTTTGATGGATTGTACACCACTGAAAGTATACTCGGCAATGATACTGTCATTGCGATGACGATGCTTGATGCAGAAGGATTCCCAATCGACTTAGCGAATGGTATGCTTGACAATGCAACAGGTAAATTCAATCTCACAGTCGTCATGCCTACAATACTCCCATCAAATGGGTATGAGGTTGTTGTTGACTTTAACTTCGAAGCAATGGCACCTGCTGGCGGTGCATATTACCGTGTTGTAGATACATCTACGCCACCGAATCCACCTGTCTTACCATCTGTTACAATAGGTATTGAATCAGAATTCCTCGTTGAAGAGGAACTATCTGTCATGGAATTTGTTTCAGGAGAACCAGTTGTTTTCAATACCAGTGTGTTTGATGTAGCAGATAATTCCAATGTTTCAGACGCTACAGTCGATTTCATTTGGGACTATGGTAACACAAACGTATCCTTAGGAACAGCAGTAACAGATGCGAACGGTAACGCGACATTTACATGGAGTTCATCCAATGTCGCGCCTGGCCAATACACTCTACAGATGTTTGTTGCAGATGACTTAACCGATCCGTTAGCAGTAGGAAACAGCCGTAGAACTGGTAACAGTACATTCGTTAACGTCACAGTACAAGTTCCAACTGACATTCGTATTGATGTTTTACCATCGACAATTACAGCTGGAGTGGACTTCAATATGCAAGGTCAAATTCTTGATGATGATGACCCATTGAGACCACTTATCTCTGGTGTACGTCTCGATGTATATTGGCAATCTAATCCCGAAGAACTTCTTAGAAGTGGCGTCCCCACCCTTTCCAATGGTAGTTTCAATTTGACAGTCCCTACGGATGTGTCAAACAACGGAACTGTTCGTGGTCCTCGAACTCTTGTCGTAGAAGTTGTCGAAGATTCCTCGCTGTATTATCTTCCATCTGAGATTTCAAACCCAGTGTTTGTCTTCGGTGTTACGCAACTGGAAGGCCTTCAACCAGGCAATCCAGTCTTGGTGAACAGAGGAGAGACGGTTAATCTCAGTGCAACTTTGGTAGAATCGAGTTTCAACTTTAGACCTGTGGGTAATTCTAGTGTTACGACACTCTTCCACGAAACATGGCTACCAACAGTTACAACAGATGGTTCCGGTACCGCAAACACCTCATTTACTGTTCCAAGTAGCCATCCACTTGGCCTTATCATTGTCAGTTACTTCTACAACGGAAGTTCAGATCTACTTCTGTCCCAAGCAAATCTTTCGAGTGTAACAGTGCGTTCATTGACTTTCCTTGTTGTTGACCAAATTACAGATAATCCTGTTGCAGGTTCGAGTTTCAATGTCTCTGGACGTGTTGTTTCAGACAATGGAACAGGATTGATGAATCGTGATGGATCACGTTTGACTGCAAACGTTCTCTTCACAATTGATGACCAACCAGTTGGATTTTCGGTCAGTAATGGGTCGGTACAAGATGGTGGATGGTGGAATGCTACGCTTACACTAACGCCTGGATTTGAGGCTGGAACCCACGTGCTTGAAGCATCATTTGTTCCAACAGTCAACTTCTATGTTGGTTCGAAAAATAATTCATCATTCGATAGCCGTGGCTATTCACTTATTACATTCTTAGAACCATCACTCGATGCTCTTGGACAACCGACACTAAACGATCGAACCGAGCGAGGGACACTGCTTGATGTGAGAATTCTTCTTGAAGATAACACTGGAAGTGCAATCGGCGGTCAACAGATAACATTCATTCTACCAGCCACAGACAAAACAGATGAAGTTTCAGTCACTGTCACGACCGCAACCAATGGAACTGCAAATGGGTCGCTCCTTGTTCCATTCAACGCAACTGTTGGATTCTCGAATGTACAAGCGCAGTATCTTGGTATCTCAGGAACTACAGGGTTACTCGGATACAATGCTTCGACCCAATACGTGACTTTGGCAAAAACCAACATGACCATTCTTGAACACACAGAACAATTGACAGCTGGAGAAACATTGTATGTCAACGGAACATTGCTCGATGACCTTGGATTGCCATTGTATGTTGATGGCGTTGAATCCGTAGCTATCGTACGCATGCTTGTCGATGGTGTTCCTGTTGCAAGCGTACAATCTGATGCATTCACAGGTGCATTCTCGATTGTTTACACTGTACCCGAATCAACTCCATCTGGAGGGCACATGGTCGAAGTCCAATTTACAGGTGGTCGGGATTGGGTTGACCCAATCGGTATTGGTGATGCTGTTGATCCAGAATTCTACATGGCAAGCAGTGATATGATCAATTTCAATGTGAGTGTGCCAACCCAGATTCTATTGATAACAGCCACAGGTTCAGTCGACCGTGAAGATACAATGACAATACAAGGTCGACTTCTTGATGTTGTTGACAATCCATTACTCGACCAGCGAATCGATATTTACCTTGGTGGAGTTTGGATGACCAATGTTTCTACTGATGAAACTGGCTTGTTTACGGCAGTAATTCCTGTTCCAGCTGATGCAACACTAGGTCCAGTCGTTCTTGAAACACAATTCAATGGAACATCGTTTTACCTCCCAAGTGCTTCAAACGGAACTTGGACGATTTACAGTAAAATCTTGGTTGATGTATCAGTTCCAAGTCCTCTTGCAGTTACTGACACAGTGACGATTACAGGTACTGTCCTTGACAATCAACTTCAACCGATTGCAGGTCATGTGGTCGAACTGAAGGTTGATGGATTTGTTCTGAGTCAAGTGACAACAGGTGCAGATGGTACCTTCTCGTATGATT
Source organism: Candidatus Poseidoniaceae archaeon (assembly GCA_022425185.1). Lineage (GTDB taxonomy): Archaea > Thermoplasmatota > Poseidoniia > Poseidoniales > Poseidoniaceae > MGIIa-L2. Next base: position 2,893 of record JAKMFY010000011.1, read on the forward strand.
GGACCGTCCAGGATTTCTTTGACTTCGGTGATAATTTGCTTGAAGCCGATGTTCTCGCTCAAGGATACTACAGAGAAGGTTCTGCAAACCAATCCTTCTTCCTGTCACACCGTTCTGCAGTAACAATAGAGTTTGTAGATGGAATTGACGCCACACGAGGTGACTTCTGGTCGATATCTGGACGATTGTTTGATATCGATACAGTCGACCAAGACGGTATAGCGAATGAGAATGTGCTTGTTTACCTCGATGGCGTCTTGATGACGACTGTAACAACAGATTCTGAGGGAGCCTACACTGCAACTGTTCTTGCTGGAATGGATTTAGCTCGTGGAACCGGTCACTCGATCGAAGTTATCTTTGAAGGAACACAAGAGCATCTGAGTACATCCTCGAATGGTTCAGTCACTGTTTGGGCAGATATTCTCATTACGATCGATGGCACTTCAACTGAAACATCAGTTCGTTCAGACATTGCAAATCCAATCCGACTTACTGGAAGTGTCTCTGAGATCGGAGGTATTGGAGAAGTGTTTGAGAACATTGTAATTTACATGGGTAACAGTTCAAATTGCGTCAATGGTTTCGAAGGAGCGTTCTGCTTCAATGACGTCCAGGAAGAATGGAGCGTTGGTAATTTCACACTTACGGCAATAACTCCAACTTCATTGCTTGCAGGACCTCAGTTCATCAATCTTGATGTTCCTCGAGATACTGCGCTTTACATCAATGGAGCCTCACGTGCTCATCCATTGTATGTCAAGGTCAACGCCGACATAACTCCATCAATCGATACGATTGTTGAGAATGAAGACGAAAAGGTGGATGGATCAGTATCGATTATTGCGGTTGATACCTCTGAAGGGTTGTCAGGTATTGCAGTTGAATTCTATCTCGATTCTGAAAACGGCACTCGATTGGCCGCTATGACTTCACTCACAGATTCAGACGGTGTCGCAACCTTTGAATTCAACAACGATCCTCCATTTGGTGACGAGGATACCTTTGGGAGATTAAGTCTTGATATCGTCATTACTGACCAGAGATTATCGGAACAGACTCTAACGAACTTTAATGTTCTAAGGGAACAAGGATTCTCTCCAGAATATGAGTATGAAGCGGAAGCAGCAGGCATTAGCGTTTGGACATATGTTACCCTCTTGTTCTTGGCAGCAGCCGTAGCAGTGGGTACTGTAATGTATCGCAGAAGAAAGCAAACTGAATTAAGGTCTGAAATGGCTGAAGTCTTTGAATACACTGCAGAACTTCTGGCTGCTGGTGATTCAGTACGAGAAGCGATTTTCAACTGTTATCAGAACTTATGTTCCTCTCTTCAGACGAGAGGACTATTGCGTCGAGATTTCGAAACCGTTCGTGAATTCGAAGTAGCCATTCGTCAAGCAACTCCTGGACTTAGTGATGAATCATTACAAGCCTTGGACAATATGTTCGAGATGGCTCGATATGGTCGTGAAGAACTTGGTCCTCAGCACCAACAATCCGCACAGGGCGCTCTTGACAAAATGATCTCTGAACTGAGTTACAAAAAGTATTGAATTACCAGCGAAGGTGAAGCCTTCCGTTAACGAAGTGAACCCGTACTGTTTCTGCTTGCTCACTGTTTAGGGGGAGGATTCGCTCAAAAGGGTCATTTCCTTCTTGCTGAATGGTAATCTTGACATGAGTTTCTAAACCGATTTCTTTGATTTGAATGTCCAGTTGGTCTGGAGAAACTCCAAGAAGTGGAATTGTAAGTCCATCTGGATTACTCATTCCATGAAGTTCTTGTAAAACCCACTCTAATCGTTGGGTTGGTTCAACCTCTGCTATGTGCGTTTCTGGAATCATTCCTGCTTGTACGAGCACATGCTTATGCATCGATTGAACTTGATGCAAATGTGTTGCAGATGTCTGAAATTCTGTATGAAGTTGTTCAGGAGTTGAAGACAAATCACTCCTAGCCATCTCTTCAGGTTCATCTTCGCTTACGTCCAATGGTTTCCAGTCGCTCATGTTATTCCCTCTCGCTTGTTTATGATGAACCTTCGTGTAGTCTTTGGACTCTTGAAAAGAATCGTCGTGCAAAAGATTTCGTTGTTTCAGGTTCGTTCGTTGCGTTCATCCTTACATCTGCAGGATAACATTCAATGTACGTTCTGTCGGTATTTCTTTTGTCGAGAAGAAGAATGAGGGCTCGATCGGCAATACTACGAATTGGACGTCCCATCGCCTGCATAATCGAATTGATTGCAGGTTGAGTCGAGGTATATCGCCAAGCATTTCCTCTACCAAAGCGTTCCTCAACATAACTTCTCAAGGCTTTCTGGTGAATGGAAGGAGGTGGATTTGGAATGCCAATACAAGCTACGGCATCGAGAACTCCATTTTGATAATCAATGCCTTCAGCTAACCTTCCACCAAAGACTCCTGCGAGCAGTATCCTCTTTCCAGAAACCTTTGCATTCTCAAGGACGTCGAGTAATTGATCGACATCTTGTTTTGACCATGTTCGATCTTCCATCCTTAGAGTAACCCCGCGGAATATCCCTTCCCCAATATACTCGTTAAGCATCGAATAAGATGGGACGAATACTGCTACGTGCCCAGGTGTTCCATCACACAAGGCTTGGAGATGGTTACGGATGCGTTGCGTATTATCATAGGAACGATCTTTGTAACGAGTAGTCACATCGTTGGCTACCATAATTGGACGTCGTTCTTTGGCAAAAGGAGACTCATAGGCTTGTTTAGTTGTCTTCTCTTTTCCGATACCAAGCAAGTCTGCGTACATCTTTGGTGGATACAGTGTACCTGACATCAATATGCTTCCAGCACAATTTTGCAGGACCGGACCACTCACTAATCCAGGATCAAGAAGATGGGAGGTAATTCGCCCCTCCCTCCCTTTCGTATCATGTACGAAGACCAATGCAGTCGTCTTTCCAAATCGTAGAAGGTCATCAAGAAGATTTGCGATTCGATGCGCATCGATTTCAACGTTTGGATTCTCATCTTCAGTCTCTAGTTTGATTTGTACATCCAACAGAAT
>JAKMFY010000047.1 GCA_022425185.1 Candidatus Poseidoniaceae archaeon
CGTCGTGTCATTGCTTGCGGATCACTTGGACTGATGGATCGATTTGATTCATTTAGAGAAGCTCCATTGATGTTATCTGGGGACATGGCATCTCTGATTGCAGATCCTTCGCGGTTCCCTTTCATCGACAAAGTTCTATCTGTTGATGAAGAGAACTCAATGATGACGCAAAGTACGCTTTCTGTTGCAGACCATCCGTTCCTATCAGATCACGCCATCGATGGTGTACCTTACCATCCTGGTGTTATGGCATTGGAAATGTTTGCTGAGAATGCATTACTCCTTTGTCCACATACATGTCTTGCTGGTTTCGAGGGCGTTAAGTTCGGCCTACCTGTTAAGGTAATGAAGAATTCAATGATTGTCCGAATTCTCACTGAAGTTGTTCGTTCAGAAGAAAATGTAACTTGGGTCTCGTGTAAACTTGTATCGGATTTAACCAATTCAGACGGCGTAGTCTTTGGTGAGCGTGAACATCATCAAGCAATAGTTCGCCTTGTGACGAAATCGGAGGATTTGAGCGGATTTTTACAAACTGAAATCGCTGAACTCCCTTCGATTGGAATACCTCCTCAAGGACGACTTGAACATCATGCTTCATTCATTTATTTGAGATATTTCCATGGTCCTCGTTTCCAATCACACGGTGGTGTTTTGCGTGGAGTAGGGGATTCAAACCAGCCAGGAGTCGATGGGATTGCATTGATGCGTCATCAACTTCCAGCAACGGATCAATTCGCGTTGGAGCGGGAAGGAGAAGATGTTCTTCTGGAAGCGTTACCGATGCTGATTGAAGCTGGCTTCCAGAACGCCGGACTTGTAGCGATGGAATCAGAAGGATTCAGCAGTTTACCAGTTGGAATCGATTGGTCAACCATGCTGCGTGTTCCCGAGAAGGATGAAAAGTTGAGATTACGCTCTGTCCGTACGCACGTTGAAGATGCGGGGGTTACTGTTCATGATGTATTGATTATCGGTGATGATGATGCTCCTGTCGTTGCTTTGAAGGGGCTTCGATTGAAAGCAATGGCTCCCGTCCCTGAGGATCAGAAATTCACTCTCGACCGCTGAGGATGATGCTGTGGATGTCAAATTCGAGTTTATCGAACTGGAAGAAGATGCTCGCATGATGGTCGCAACCTGTCAAATTCGTCAAATTGATCCATCAACTCTCACATTGATTGATTGGGATGAAATTCGCACCTTCAAGACTGATAAACGAAGAGATGAGCATCTCAGTGCTCGGTGGTTGTTGGAGCAAGCATTAGCCGAATGGGGGCTAAATGATCTCTCAGCACTTATGATTTCAAGGACAGAAGAAAGAGCACCTTATCTCAAGGTCATACATGGTATGTGGATTCAATATTCTCTGCCAAGTATTTCCATATCACATAGTGATGGGCTGGCATGTGTTGCTCTTATCGATGAAGGATGGACAATTGGACTTGATGCTGAACCATTGAATCGTCCTCCCAAACCAGCAGTATTCGATATGATGGCGAAAGGAAAAGAATTAGCACGATTAAATGAGGGTGAACTCGATCCACTATTGGCATGGACCGGTAAGGAAGCAATCCAGAAAGCGCTGCGAATGGGGATGCATTTCAATCCGAGAGAAATCGAAATTCCAATTGAAGGTATAGAATATAAAATCTCAATTGGAAATTCAAAAATTCAATTGAAAAATTTCACTCATGGGACGCATAAAATCATGCTCGCTTATGGCAAAGATATGGCGCCAATACGATCTTCAGAAGAGGATCTTCTTCAAGCAACGAGAGATGCAATGAATTCTGGAGTATCTTGGGGTGTAGGTTGTTCCACGACTCGCAATAATACCTGACTCACTTATTCCATACTCGACTTGATTCCCATTCGAGTCCGAGAAGGATGCCTATTTCTGTGAGAATAACATAATTGAACAACAAATACATGAGATAAGCAATACCGATAACAAGAATGGAAGTGTTGACCACCTTTCGTCTCTGTCGTTTTACATCATCGAGTGTACAAATTCCACGATTTCTAAAAAACATTACAAGACCAATGATGACGAATAGACTCGCTAATCCTAGCATTGTGGGCCTAAACCACCAGTAGCTCCCAGTACCCCAATACAATGTATCTGAAAGTGCGGCTGCGCTGCTAACGCTTGCCAAGCCAAACATGACCAATATGACGCTTGGAAGACAACACATCGAAGCGATTATTGTCGATGTGGAAACCAACTTGATGAGAGACTTTGAGTCGCTCTCAGTCTCTTCCATGCTATACCACTTTGGTTCTTACCGTTAAAGAATTGTTCAGAAACATGAAGCAAAAAGAGCACTTTCTGAGGGGTTTGAATAGATTTGGAGTGGTAATACTGGCGTTCCGTCAGACCATTTCCCCAAGTTGGAAAGTAAAGGAGTATTGACAAGATTAGCATAGGCGAAATCTGCAGTGTTTAGATCTCCTCGGCTATGGGCAACAACCCAATCTGCTTGTGCATCAATTCTACGATACATCGCCCAATCAGCAAGAGTATCATGGACTTCATTTGCAGGAAGATAATGTGTTGCAACTAAGCGAGGGAATCCATATCGATCACTTGGTACGTAAATGAGTAATGTATGATTATCATCCACTGCATCGAACAGATCGATGTGGTGCGCACTTTCACATTTACTTACGGTCATATCATCTTCACTTACCACTAGATGAACAAGTGTATTATCTGGTAAATTTGTGAAATTAGGCAACCATGCCTCCTGTACAGGTCTTGCTGCTGCCATTTCCGTGTCAACCACCAGCGTTTGATTACCCCATTGCTTATTCTGTGCCATCTGCAATACTTGTAGAGAATACGCACCTCCTAAGCTGTGGCCACCTATCCACAAATGCTGTGGGAGAATTTTCAGGCCTCCTAATGTTTGATTGACAACCTCGTCCCTTGTTGTATCATCTATTCGTTCCTGAAGTAAATCCATAGCGGACTGAAGGGCATGCATTCTCGGTACATGATGCGGCCAATTTGACATCCCATCTTCAATTTCGAGTGTAAACGTTTCAGCCTCATCAGGGCGGACATCGGTTGGATATTGAATATAGGCCACAGCCATGCCTTTTCCCACTAAATGATCTATCCAATCTGTGTAGGAATCGACGGATGGGTTCTTGAAGGCATGGAGAAGAATCGCTAATGGTACCCCTTCGATACCAGGGTCAGTTGGGAGTTGAGGTAAATAGAGATAAATTGAGAAATCAATGTCTTCTTCTGTTGGTCCCTGAATGTCAGAAACAAGTTCTGGAATAGGATAGAGATATTGAAGGCGAACCGAATCAAATGGTCCAGCCTGTGCCCCATAGCCCATTGTTGGAGCATCCGGTGGAGAAGGCGCTATTCCAATCAGAGCAGGTATTCCTGGCATGACAAGCCAAGCAGCAAAGAAGATTGTACACAAATGAAGGATTGTGTAGGTATTCTCGGTTTTGCTTTGTTCACGTTTTGGGAGATGAGGCGCTCCTCGAACAGCGATAGCCGAAGCCAAAAGAAGGACGCCATATATTGTTGGAAGTAGCAAAAACGCACCACGGATATATCGAATGTCCATGAGTAAGAAAATAATCCAAGATGCGAAAACAAATCCGATCAAACTCATGAGGCCAATGACTGCGAGTGGATGTATATCAGTACCTTTCTGTTTTCGAAGAGCAATCCATATGCTTGCGGCAAGGGTAAGTGCAGACAATATCGCAATTGTGGTAATGTGTTGGCGTAGAAAGAAGGTCCAAGCGAGTGTTCGTATTGCCTGTGGCCAAATCGCATTTTGAATCGGTTCTCCAAGAAGAAGCAAATAAATGGATTCCGATAAGGAAATAACTGCACCGAGGAAAAGTGCAACTGGATGAAGGAATGGGGATTGCAAAACTCTCTGATAGAGGGTAAGCGTCTCTCCCACTTCATCCTCCATATCTACTGGAACGACTTTGGGTTCAAAAAACGTCGTTCTAGAAATCAAGCATTGACGTTACGAACTTCAGGGGTTTGATCTGCAATCATAAACTCAAGCATAGCAGCCCACATCACGAATTCCATACTCTTCTTGAGTTCGTCTTCTCCACCAACGACTTCGATCATGTTGTCAAGTGTATCATCAGGTGAGTGATATGCGCTGTAATCCGAATCATATGCACCTAGGTGGAAGATTGTCTGTGCTCCAAGGTCTCTGAAAGTAACGTGGTCTGAACGTCCAAATGTGTCTTCATGGACATCCATGACAAGGTCTTCATGTTCGGGCCAATGTTGGTCACAACCAGCTCCATATGTACCTTCGATTCTCATGTCCATCGGTGCTCCGAGGATATCTCTGTGAACATGGTCTAGAATCGTGGTAATCTCAACATCTTGGACTTCTGGGTCAATATCCGGCCCAGACCATGCATGGTAAGGATACGGTTCGCCAGTTGGCTTTATTGCAGGATAGGAGATTCCCATCATATCCATGTTGATGTAGAAACGTAGTTCCTTATCGTCAGGTAAGCAATAATCACAGTCGTTGTTAGCAAAGGAGCTTGATCCACGTAGACCTTCTTCTTCTGAAGACCAAAGAGCTAGGAACGTATCGCATTGAACTTCGATTTCTACGAATGCTTTAGCGAAAAGCATCATACTAACAGTTCCTCCAGTGTTGTCGTATGCTCCTTCATAGGTGCCACCGCCAGGAGGGCCGCCCGGTGGCGCAATATCCATGTGTGCTCCCATGCCTTGAACACAAGAATCATCGCGACCTTCCTTCCACGCAATGACGTTCAGACTCTCAGGTTCGGTTGGATTTCCGTGGTCTGTTACACGAAGGATATGAGTTTCGTACCCAAGTCCTTCAAAATGACCTTGGAAGAAAGAAGCAGCACGTTCGAATGCAGGATTTGGAGTCCCCATCCAGCGATTGATGTATCCTCCACATTCCGTTGAGTCAGTACAAACGCTTGTGATAAATTCCATTTTGTCAAGCCATTCTTCACCGTTCACGATTGGTGTTCCATTGGTAATCGGCATCTCCAATGCTTCACCAGTACCATCTGGATGTACGATAGTGAGCGTGGCCTCTTCGACGTAAGGCGTGAGAAGGAGCTTTCCATTGATTTGATCGCCGGTTACAGTTACGTATCCATTTGGAAGGATAGTGTCGTTAACGAAGAGCATCACTCCAGTAGGAACAGAAAGAGAACGCCCATTTCCTTCGAGAATGAATTCATGCCATTCTCCAGTTCTAAGTGTTACATCTTCTGGAGACGTGAAATCGATTTGGAAAATAGACGAAACAATTGGTTGTTCTTCTGCGCCTTCTTCACCAAAACATCCTGACAAAGAAGCAAGAAGCATGAGTAAGACAAGAAAGAGGCCCTTGGAGGCTTTCAGCGTCTGCATGGTCAACGCTGTTTGCAATTCCCTCATAGGCTTTGTCAATTGAGGTGCGGATAGCGGGAGTCGAACCCACGACATAAGGTTGGAAACCTCAGATGATAACCACTTCACCATATCCGCACTGTGGTAATCCTTGCGAGCAATCTCTCCTCTTTGAGCGCATCGGTCAAATCGGTTCACTTCAGTTTAGGCGGAAGTGGAGTTGCATCATAACCTAATTCAATTCTTCTTTGTTGAACAACATCTTGGTCTGACATCATACGGTTGTA
>JAKMFY010000070.1 GCA_022425185.1 Candidatus Poseidoniaceae archaeon
AGATATGAAGTCAACTTAAACCGACTTTTCTTAAGAGGAATCGAACATTCAACCCTCTCAATAACGTATAGTTGATAGTATACTGAAACTACTCTTCTTCATCTAAGAACATGACTGCAGATTTGTATTTTGATTCGCTTTCTTCCAACGCATTACGTAAGACAAGACCGTGGTAAACTTTGATTCTCTTTTCCTTGACCATGATGTTTACTTTGCTCTCTAATTCAATGAGATCTTTCAATGATTTAGCACCTTCAATCTCTGCGAGACACTTCTTGTATTCTCCGCGCCTAGCAAAGAATATCGCAAAGTAAATCGGGACAAGAAGAAGAGGAATAACCAATTCTTCAAAAACGATTTCACTGAGAGCAGATAAAGAAATTTCAATACTCTCAGCATCATATTCAGAACTGAATGAATCGCCTGACAAACCACCTGAATAGAAGAATCCAGTATTGCTAGCAAAATAAAGATTGAATGGAGTTTCATCTTTATCATAGATATCAGAGCCTCGATCGAGTTCGACATCATCTGGCCATCCGTCGTTATCATTATCATCATCGAGAACATCTGGAATCGTATCTTTGTCTGAATCAAGCGGAGTCGATGCTGCATTATACGGATCGTAAAGAATCGTACCGGAGGAGGCAGAACGCTCCATTTCATTTCGGATTCCGTCACCATCTGCATCATCATCGTATTCATCAGGCGTGAAATCTCCATCGATATCTGAACAACCTTTCAGCCTGAATCGACTCTTTCCATAGATGTACGGGCAATTATCAGATTTTTCGTGCAGACCTTGATCCGCATAACCATCACCATCTGAGTCAGACCAGATACCTGGATCTTCAGGCCAAACATCGACATCATCTGGACTAGAATCTCCATCCATATCCTCATCTTCCACGTCCCCTACTCCATCCCCGTCAAGATCTCGAGATTCATTTGCATTAAACGGAAACGCATCTGCACCCATCGTTTCATTCCAATTTACGTCCGGATCAGACCAGCCATCACCATCTGAGTCGAGGCACCCGACTCGATCCTCTGTAGACTGACCTGATTCTTCACAAGCCGTAGACCCAGTTTCATCAGCGTAAACTGGGACAGAAAAAAGCAGAATCGTAGCCAGAAGAAGTGGCACGCCTTTGGACTTCATGGTCATACTCAACGATGAAGATTTATTGGTTTATTGGAATACATAAGATGCAAACCTTTCAATAAAAGAATCTCTGAAAGCGCCTTATGAGCAAATTATGGGCACTATTCGTGATGTCTCTTCTCTTTACACCACTGGCTGGATGCACCTCGGATGATGAAGAGCAAACGGTCATATTTCCAGCCTTTTCAGCCGTTGCAGATAACGATGAAATCTATGACAACACTCGGATGAATGGAAATCCATTCATCGTTATTTTCTCCGCGGAATGGTGTAACAATCCTTGTTACACAAGTATGCATTCAATATGGGCAACTGAATCTGAACTTCCTGTTTTGGTGATGTCCACGGATCCCGCTGAAAATGCAAGCGGGGTCACGCTGGCTCAATGGCATGATTCTGCAAATGCATATGACGACGATGGAGACGATGAAGGCGTTTCCCTAAGTTCATACGCATTCATGAAGGGATTCGAAGCTGGAGAAGAACTTGGAATTACTGCTCCAGGAACTGTTATGTTCATCAATTCAGTCGGTGAAGTCACTCAAATCCATGAAGGGAAACTTGAGGATTCAAGTTTGATTTCCGAATATTGGCAAGTTGCTTCTGCTTGAGAAGTGATCGTTTCACCGAATATCTCTTGAAAGAGGTCTCGCTGGCGTTACCATGGTCTTTACACACGACATGTCGCAATGGCTTGGATTTTCAATTGACGAAGATTGGCTCGAAGAAAACATCTCTTGGAGAGATTTCGGAACTGGTGTGCGTTTGGGCAAACTAAAGCGAGAAGAAAAGACTTCACTTGTCCTCTATGAAGCAGATTCTGAAGTTACCGTGGATGCGTTCATGCCCCACATGCATCCTGGTGGTGAAGCATACCTTGTCCTAAAAGGAGAGGTCTGGGACGAGGATGGAACCTATCCAACTGGATCGATTGTTTGGATGGATCCAGAATCAACACATACACCTAAGACAAAAGGAAAAACGCTCATCCTCGTATTGTGGCCACAAGGCGTCAAGTCAGTTTGATTTCTCTTCAAGGTCATACTCACCACTTATGAGCATTCCATCAAACAAAAACGGTCCTGCTGGGACGACTGCTGCTATGAATCCATGAATCAAAGCAGTCATGTTCCAGTGACGACCAACTCCGTAGAAGAGTGCTCCCAAGAAGGCAAGGAACAGGAAACCATGTATTTGTCCGACAAGGGACACAAGGGAAGGGTCTCCTCCGATATACTTCACGGGCATTGCAACAGCGAAGAGAACCAAAGCCGAGATTCCTTCGATATAACTCAAGACCGAGACGATTTGTTTCAAGATGAAGCCTCCACCATTGGACGACTTGAACCACACGATGGGCATTCTTGTTCATCACTATCCCCATAATCATGCTTGCAAGCAGGACATGTTGCAGAGAGGACAAGTTCGCCAATTGTGGAATACGATTCTCCTTGTAAGGTAAGCATTCCACTCTCAGCAACTGCAACCGAATAGCGACCTGAGCCACCTATTCGGACAAGTAAATCAGGAGGCAGGGTGACAGTTCCCAAATCATCGATGAGGAGTTCACGCCCTTCAGTCAAATCTTCAACATCAATTTCTGCTCCATGCTCTGCAACGAATCGACCGTCTCGAAGTTCGAGGCTTCTATTGGCAAATGCAGCGACTTCCTTTGAGTGTGTTACAATTAGGAAAGATACGCCTTCTTTTTCATTCAATTCCTTAAAGATATCAAGAACTGCACGACCTGTCACAGGATCAAGAGCCCCCGTTGGTTCATCAGCCAAGATAAGACGCGGATTCGTGATCAGAGCACGTGCAATGGCAACGCGTTGCTGTTCACCACCACTGAGCATCATTGGAAGTGCTCTTGCTCTGTGAGGCATACTCAATCGCTCAAGCATCTCATCGGCTCTTTTCAGTGCTTCTTTTGAACGAACACCTTGGTTTCGCAAGGGTTCAGCAACATTGTCTCTTGCATTGAGATGAGGCAGAAGGTTTCCATCCTGGAAGATGAACGAAACTGTCTTTTGACGAAGTCGAACAAGTTCTTTTCCTTTCAATCGAGTCATGTTGTTCTCATCAAGTGTTACTGAACCTGCACTCGGTTTCATTAATCCGCCGAGACATTTGAGAAGGGTTGATTTTCCAGATCCAGAAGGACCTACAACAGCAACTGCTTCACCTTCTTTCATGTTGATGTACAAACCGCGTAGAGCGACAACGTTTCCATCCTCAGCCTTTGACTCGTACACGTGGTAGAGACCATCCGCTTCAAGGATACTTTTCTTTGTTGAATCATTTGACATTCTTCACTCCCCCTTGAGAACGCTTGCAAGATCAGCTCCAAGTGCTCGACGTGTTGTTACAATCAGTGCAAGCACCACCGCTGCAAATACAGAGAGCGTTACGAAAGCCAATTGCACCCACGGATACACCAATTCACGTTCAATCACCGTCGACGTTCCACCAAATATCTGGAAGATGAATCCGAAGACATCGAAGAATCCGTTGAATGAGAACGCGACACCAATACCAAGAATAATTCCGAGTAACATCGAGACAAGAACAATCGATAAAATCTCAAACAGCACGAGACGAATAATCTGATTTGGGCTCGCACCAATCGCTTGTAGAATCGCCAATTCCTTTTGTCGCTGCGTGAGTACAAGCGATAAGAAAACGAAGGCTGATGCTACAGCAGCAATACTTGCCACAACGAATTGTAATGAGAGAAGACCGGGGGTTCCAAAGATGAGGCCACCGTCTCTTTCAACCGCTTCGTGAGCTGTTTCCCAGTCGTTTGTGCTTGAGACTTGTGGATCTGCTTCAACCCTTGAAGCCAGTGATTTCAACTCATCTCCACCAATATCAGGAAGATGTATGATCCAAGTGGTCGAGTTGTGCGTATCCGCTTTTTCATCTCCAACAAATGATCTCCACGATTCTTCTGAGATAATCAGAGAGGATCCCATAGCAGCACTCGGAACGCCAGGAATGAATGTGTGCACTCCAATGTACCTCAATTCCTCCTGGTACGGAGTGATGACAACATCCCTCGATTGAGCAAACAAAAATGGTTGGAGCAACTCAGGGAAGTCTGAAAATTCAGAGAATGTTGTACATGCCTCATCCGGAGCTGTTTCTCCGTTCGGGCAAATCATCCCTTCAATGCTTTCAGTGACGCTGAGGTCATAGAGCCCAATACGTTCGATAACATCTTCCAATGTTGGTTCAGGACCTGCACTGAGAAGAGATGCAAAGGAAAAGAAAATTGCTCCTTCAAGGTTCGCTTCTGAAAAATTCGTACCTGTGATATCTGTATCGATAAAGATTGATTCAGTTAGATTTGTACCTGAGAAGTTTGCTCCACTGAGATCAGCATTAATGAAATTCGTTCGGCCAAAATCACGATTTGAGAGGTTCTCGTTTGACAAGTTAGCATCGCTAAGATCCGTATCCATAACAGATGCATATGCAAACAACAGGCCAAGTCTATCTTCTTCAGAGATGTTGGATGGAACGAAATCTATGTCATTGTAGGTGAAATTGAGCACCTCTGAACGTGAATCCGAAGCAGCGAGAACGATGTCTTCTGCATCATTACTTCGCCGTCCTGAACCCCACAAATCCAAGCCATAGGCTGCTTCTGACCCAGCTGTGAACGTCATACCTCCATAGATTGAAGGATCAGAACCGTCTCCCGGAATCGCTTGCTGATTCCATCGTAATACTTCATCACTGTTGTTACATAGGTGAGGTATGCATCCCCACCTGCCGTAGGGCTGAGGAGGATCTGAGGAACCGTCATTGCAACGATCTCTCCACTTGGATAATATTCGGCAAGAACAGCTTCGACTTGAGATTGATTTCGAGGACCGTCCATGACCATCTGCAATTCAGAGCCTACTGTTGCATCAGCGGTTCTTTCATCCACGAGAGTTCCGGTGTAACCTTGCACTGCTGCAAGTGTTACGATCGATAACGTCAGAAGCATGATGACTGAAAGCCTATTGATTGATTCAGAGGAACCTGAACCTTTCAATCCACGCTTGACATCCTTTAACAAGGCAGTTTTGCCTAATATAAACTGCATGATGTAAGGTCCCTTTGCTCCCAGCCAAGCGAGGAGAAGCGCACCGCCAATCCATAGGAAGAAAGGTCCGAAGATTCCGAACAATCCTTCGAGGAAGAAGTTCGAATACAGACCGTCTTCGCTCCCGTTTTGCTCAAGTGCTGTATCGGTGAACGATAGCATACCGATAGAAAACATTGTCCAATGCAGCCAACGTCGTGGAGGGCGCTTCTTGGAAATTGTGCGAACACCTTCATTGATTTCCATTTCTATAAATTCACGTGTACGACTGCGTCCAAAGAGCAAGGCCACACCGAGTGTAGTAAATGCTGTGAAGAGTGTTGCTGCAAATGACAAGGCTGGATTTACTTCAATTGTCAGTTCAGAGAACACTAAGAATCCTACAGCAGAGAGGACAACCGGTACCGCAACCATTGCAAGCAAGTAACCAACAATCCAACCTGCGAATGCAATCACAGACAACTCAAGCAGGACCATTCCGCTCAGTCTTTGGGTATCAGCACCTATGACTCGCTGAATGCTGATTTCACGCCGCCGTTGTTCAAGACTCAGGACTAAACCGTAAATCAATACTGCAATGGAGAGAACAACAATTGGAATCATAATGATGTAATCAAAGGCTTGAATTAGTCCAAGGAAAATTTGCAAGAACGTAATTGTTCCACTCACAATATCGAAGTAAAACACTTCAACTGTACCGTTTGCGTATTCTTTATCACCAACTCTCATACCAAGATCTTCAAGCCATTCTGCGGCTTCAGTTGTTGAAGAAGATGGAATAAGAGAACGGTTTACAGTCATTGAGAGATAGATGTGATCGTTATCGATGAGTAAGCGTTGCTGATCATCGGAAAGCGTTGTCAAAGAAGCAAAGACAGGGTTTGGGGGTAGTGTTGGGTTTCCAAAGTCCCATGGGTCGTAAACGCCTAGAATGGTGAGATTTTCGACCGTAAATTCTTCACGGCAATATGTTTGTTCATTTCTCTCGCTGGTGATTTCTCCGGCACAGTTCTCTGGAGTTATTGAATCAGAACCAAGTTCTGCTGTTTGTGTAACGTAAACAAAGGAAAGTTTGTCGATTTTATCTCCGATTTTTGCTCTTGCCTCGTTAACAATGTTGGATGGAAGAATCAAGCCTCTTTCCTCTTCCATGACCTCTGGTGAAGGCCATTCGCCAAGCCCATCGATGATGTTCCCGCCAAACCGATCGGCCAATTCGCCATCAAAGGCACCTGGACCCATGAATCGAATTCCACGCATTTCTGAAATAGGTGGACCTGCATCTTCAAGTTCAGGATAATTGAAGCTGATATCTCCCCATAGCGGATTCGAATTTGCTTCCATAGAACGCATTTCTAAAGGCTGCGCTACAATGAAATCCTGATTGAAGAAACCGCCACCATGAATCCCTTGACGACCTAACGTCAAGGCACAGTCGGTGAATTCCACAAAGTCTGAGACAAGTTCGTCACAGACTTCCATCATTACAGTGGAATTATTCGTCCAACCTTCAGTTCCTTCCACGGGTTTTCTGTCAAATTCTATTTTAGCATCAACAGGTTCACCTTCAAGGGAAGTGGCAAGGAAAATCTGACTCAAACCAACACCATAGGAAAGGACTGTTGTGATGACAAGGGATGCAAGGAAAACTCCAGCAAAGACTGCAAGTCCACGCTCTTTATTTCTCCATGAACTGACCAACGCCATTCTGTAATTCGAAGGCAATTCTCTTACTCGATGAATAAACGTACCCAGACGTCCATTCTCTTTGATTTCGTTTGATTCAACGGCCTCTTGTTCTGTTTCTTCAGCCATAGAATCATTCCTCCTCTATACCCCAAGCGCTTCGTATGTCGCTTGCGAAGGTCTT
>JAKMFY010000089.1 GCA_022425185.1 Candidatus Poseidoniaceae archaeon
GTACAGGCAGCAATTGAAAGTCGAGTGAATTCATTAAGGAATTGTGCTCCCTTTTCTGAACCATTTGTTTGAACGATGGCGTCCAACAAACGACCGTCTTCTGCACCGATTGCTCGTTTGTCGAGAGTTCCCGAAACATTTCCATTTCGAACGTGAACTTCATCACGGCTTCTAGACATGAAGTGAAGATTGATGTTGTCAGGAATAATCAGGGAAATCAAATCGTGACCTCTGAATGCATCCTTTCCATTTTCGTCCTTGATAATCTCAGGCAATTCTCCTGTGTAGTCAATACTACCGAGCATCTCAAGACCATGGGACTTGAGTACGGTTGTTCCTGGACGTGAAAGAAGATAAGCACCAGAAATGTGATCGTGTATACCACCGATAACTGCTCCACCATAACGAGGTGTGAGGATGTGTTCTTGTACTCTCATCAGAATCTTTGCTTCCGCACGAGCTTCTTCAGATTGAATAACGTGAAGGTTCATCTCGTCACCGTCGAAATCTGCGTTGTATGGGGTACATACAGCCAAGTTAAATCGGAATGTTTTACCTTCCATTACACGAACTTCGTGAACCATCATCGACATTCTGTGGAGAGACGGTTGTCGGTTGAAGATTGCAACGTCTCCATCGATGAGGTGGCGTTCCACTTGCATACCGGGCTTTGGATTTCCACGGATGTCAACAGTTGAAAGTCGGTCTTCAACAGGTGTTGGCATATCGTATTCATCGTCTGGGCTGCCACAGTGAGGGCAACGAATTTCAAGATGCGCTGGGAATGGCTCCGGGTCAGGGTTGTCTGCTTGACCAAGTTCATGCAGCCATCGGTAGTGAAGAACAGCACGAGGATCATCTTCAGGCAATGGGTGACCGTGAGCATCTTCACCACGAAGGTTTCGAAGAGTTGCTTCATCATCAACGGTGTAAGTCAAATCGTCTAGACCGCTTCCTTCAAGGTTCTGAATTTCTCGTATAACCAAACCTGGCAAGAAGTTCGGAGCGAAGAGAACTTCGTTTAAATCATGACGAAGGCCAGGATAGGGTTGGCTCTTCAGAGCATCACCAGAGTGGCACTCTGGATTGTGACAACGGAAACCAGCGTTAATCAAACGGCTTCGGGCATTGATTCGAACACGTCGACCGTCACCACGAACAATGTAGTTAACACCGGGGTGTACATCAGGTCCACGTAGAATCATTTGTCGCATCTGCTCTCTGTTACGAAGAGTAACACGAATAGGTACAGTCAATTCCTTTGCAACCTTCTTAGGGACACCAACTTCGTTGATTCCAAGGTATGGGTCAGGGGAGATAACTGAACGAGCACAGAAGTTAACACGCTTACCCGATAGGTTAGAACGGAATCGTCCTTCCTTACCCTTGAGACGTTGTGTAAGAGTCTTCAATGTACGACCAGATCGATGACGTGCTGGAGGAATTCCAGAGGTCTGGTTGTCGAAGTATGTTGTTACGTGATATTGTAAGAGTTCCCATAGATCTTCAACAATCAACTGAGGAGCACCAGAGTCACGATTCTCTTGAAGACGTTGATTAATACGAAGAACGTCAACAAGCTTGTGTGTCAAATCGTCTTCTGAACGATCTCCACTGTCGAGTGTAATCGATGGACGAACGGTAATTGGAGGCACTGGAAGTACCTTCAAAACTGTCCATTCAGGACGGTTCTGCTTGTCCATTCCAATGAAAATCAAGTGTTCTGGAGGAATACTCGCCAACCACTCACGAACGTCGCGAGGGTTCATCTTTCGTTCTGTCTCTTTTCCACCAGTTGTTGCATTCTCGGTCTTCTCCTTGAATGTGGTTGGTTTGTCGAGACGGATTTCGCCTTGAAGAGAACCGCAGTGCATACATGTACGTCGATTCTTTGCAGATGCAATCTTTTCAACTTCTTTGATGATGCTTGAAAATTCTGTGGAACCAACACCGTGCTTGGTGATGATATCACGGATACGAGATCGGTAATAGTCTTGTTCAGAAAGTTCAGGGTTGGAAGGGTGCGTTTCCTTTGCAGAGTGAAGTAAAACGTTACTGCACGAGTTACATGTTGCTTTCAGAGCTGTCTTGATGAGGTTTACGAAACCAATGTGAATTACCGGAAGTTCAAGTTGAATGTGTCCAAAGTGACCTGGTGATTCGTCGTACTTACAGTTGTCAGTTGGACATACTAAACCTGGCTCGATAACACCCATGTGGGAATCCATCAATCCTTGGTTGTATGGGCGTCCATCGTCCTTGTAGGTGTCAGGAGTCTTGACCTCAACAGATGACATCTTACGGATTTCACTCGGGTCCATCAGGCTGAAACGAATCTGTGCGATTCGCTTTGGGATTAGTGTCGTTCTTCGGCTCATCTTCGGTCCTCCAGTTCTAGTCGCATAGCAACCCCAAGACTCTTCATCTCATCCAGTAAGAGTTTGAATGCATAAGAAGTCTGTACCTTGTAGACTTCCGCACCATCTCCATGAACTGGACTGACGTAGGTTCGGCGTTTTGGATCGTACCATGCAATGTGCCCAGATTGAGCACATACAAACATGTCAATTCCGTCAGACTCATCGAGCAGACGGTCCTTGATGACCATTGAAGCACCGTGTGCAATCAAACAGTCACGTTCCATCTCACCGAATCGAAGACCACCCTGACGAGCACGTCCTTCTGTTGGTTGACGGGTAAGAATTTGAACACGTCCACGGGAACGGGCGTGAATCTTGGAACTGACAAGATGGTGGAGTCTCTGATAGTAGATACATCCAACGAAAATTTCAGCAGGGTATGATTCTCCAGTTTCACCATTGACCATGATTTCACGGCCAGTGTGAGCAAGTCCGTTACGAACAAGCCCGTCGCGTAGGCTGCTTTCCTTTTCTCCACGGAATGCAGTTCCATCAATACGACGTCCTTCCATAGCACCGACTTTACCACCAATCATTTCCAGAACGTGAGCTACGGTCATGCGGGATGGAATAGCGTGAGGGTTGATAATCAAATCAGGTACAACACCGTCTTGTGTGAATGGCATATCTTCAGGCTCTACGAGTCTACCGATAACACCCTTCTGGCCGTGGCGGGAAGCGAATTTGTCTCCAACTTCAGGAATCTTGTGACTTCGTACCATGACACGAACGAGACGACCGGAGTTATCTGATTCTGTGACATATACGTTGTCGACCCATCCTTTCTCGCCGTGGCGAACAAGCATTGAGGATTCTCGACGTTCTTGAGCCATGAGGAAAGCTCCACTGTTCGATTCTTCGAGGAATCGAGGTGGGCTTGTCTTTCCAACGAGGACATTTCCTCCTTCCAAGTATGTCTCAGGGAGTGGCAATCCGTCATCTTCGAGATGGAAGTATGCTTCAGCAGGCTTCAATCCCTTGACTTCAGTAAGCTTGTTTCCTGGCTTTTCGATCTCTTCAACTTGACCACCTGGGAATCTGCGGCGTTCTGCGTTGTAAGTTCGGTTGAACGTTGAGCGTCCAAGACCGCGGTCGACTGACGCACGGTTCATGATGACAGCGTCTTGCATGTTGTAACCGTGTAGAGACATGATTGCTACGATGAAGTTCTGACCACCAGGTCGCTCATCGAAGTTTGTCGTCTTCATAGCGTCAGTGCGGACGATTGAACGATGAGGGTAGTGCAGTATGTGAGCACGTGTATCTGGGCGAAGACGATAGTTTGCGCTTGGTAGACCAAGCGATTGCTTGACCATTGCAGTACCACCAGTAACACGAGGAGTTGAGTTGTGTTCTGGGTATGGGATAAGTGATGCACAAACAC
>JAKMFY010000102.1 GCA_022425185.1 Candidatus Poseidoniaceae archaeon
CAAGAAGATTGGCCGTTATTCAAAAGGAATGCGTCAACGTGCAAAAATTGCTCATGCATTGGTGAACGATCCTGATTTGATTATTCTTGACGAACCGCTACAAGGTTGTGATCCACTTGCCAGAACAACGATTATGAATGTCATACGAGAGCTTGGTCGAATGGGGCGCACCGTTCTTTTAAGCAGCCACATTCTTTCCGAGATTGAACGAATAACCGAACAGATCGTCATTCTTCATCAAGGGCGTTTACTGGCTCTTGGAAACGTTCATGCTATTCGTGAACAATTGGACAATATTCCTCACACGATTGAACTCGAATGTACTGATGCCAAGGCGCTTGCACGTGATGTGCTTAGTTTGGATTCTGTCAATGGTTTGCAATTCCCGACTCAAACGAAGTTACGTATTTTCACACATCATCTAGGTGAATTTCACAAGCATCTTCCAAGAATTGTTGTTGAGAATAATCATGAAGTAAGTAATATCAACAATCCTGATGACGATTTACAAACCATTCTTGGATACCTTACAGGAGGTAATCTTTGATGGCAAAGGAGCGAGGTGAAACGATTTGGACTGCTCTCGACCGAAAGGCTACAGCAATTGCCGAGTTCACAATGCGTCAATATCGAACTCGAATTTCGACATGGGTCGTGCTTGGTGTAGGTTTCCTTTCAATCTCAGTAGTATTGTTGTTTTACATCGATGCAATGAACACAGATATCGAAGCGATTGATAATGATGGAGACTCCTTTGATTCCGATGGTGACGGCTACGTCGATGGTCAAGAATTCAAACTTGGTACCGATGTGTATGATGAATTTTCCAATCCAGGATTATTCAATCCCCCTATTGAGCCCGAACCTGCTTCGATGTACATCAATGAAGATGACTATGATTGGGATTATTCTGATGCAAGTAGTGTATCG
Source organism: Candidatus Poseidoniaceae archaeon (assembly GCA_022425185.1). Taxonomy (GTDB): domain Archaea; phylum Thermoplasmatota; class Poseidoniia; order Poseidoniales; family Poseidoniaceae; genus MGIIa-L2. The sequence continues at coordinate 931 of JAKMFY010000102.1, forward strand.
ACTGGATATGATGATGACGGGGATTGTTTAGAAAGTCAATTACTCGAGAGTCAAAAAGATACGAATGGTGATGGTATTCCATGTAACATTCGAATCGTCTTCAATACGCTAACTGGGGAATATCAAATCTTTGCTGATTCTGGTGTTGATGAAGATCCTGATGAAGACCGATACGGCAAAGAGGCTCAACACAGAGCCTTTGTCTTGGCAATCGGGAAACTTGGTTTTGTGTTCTTACTTAGCATATTCATCCCCTTATTCCTAGCAACCGGACTTATCCGTGATGAGATGACTTCTGGTACAATGCATTACATGACTGCAAAGCCAATCGCTAGAGGTGAAATCTTCCTTTACCGAATGCTTGGATATCTTGGAATTGTATGGCCATACATGCTCGTTATGTGTTTGATAATGGCAATTATCTCTGGCTTACTTGGTCCTGGTGACCAATTCTTCAGATTTGCAGATCTTGGTGTCTGGTTCAGCGTACTTATTGCTGCATTATTAGCAACACTTGTGTACGGCATGCTGTTTTCATTCCTCGGAGTACTGTGGAAGTACGGTATCATTCTTGCTCTACCAATTGCAGCATGGGAGCTTGGAATGGCTCTCCTTTCAATGAGCGTACCTGAATCTACATTTCTGCGAATGTCGGTGGTTGGTTGGTCAATGAGCATCATCGATTCCGGAGCCTTGCTGGTGTGGCCTGACATGGACATGTTTACTGCAGCGGGATCTTGGGCTGGTGGCTCGAACGATGGAATCTCTTTCTTTTCCTTTGAAACTGAGGCATTACCCGGTCATGGGGCTTTGGAATGGGCGCAGAGCGACCTTGGACTAGGCATGGGACCATATCCAACAATCATTGTTTCGATGCTCGTATTAGTCGCACAGGCAGCGTTCTTTTGGTTTATAGGGCAACTTGTTTTCAAATCGAAAGAAATCGAATGAGGTGATTTGATGGATTCATTCCAAGGTGATTTTTCTTCATTGTGGAAACTTCACCAGCGGCCACCGCTTAATCATCTCACTTGGGATTGGTGGTGGTGGCTTGTCATGTTGGATGATCCAGAACAAATTGAACCCGGGAAACAATTGATGGTCTTGTGGTCCACGAAAGACAATGAAATGGTTCGAGTCAACGATGTCACTTGGAACCCAAAGGGAAAACCTGGTTTTGATGATCAAGGTGCTATTCGACTTGATGGAATGGTTTGTGCATGGTGGTTTGATGGTTCAGTTATGCATGATGAAATCATAAGTCAGGTGTGTGATATGGTCGTTCTTCCGGCCCATCATCCATCATGGCCTTCATCGTCTAAGTCTAGCCTTGGAGGTGGAGCAGTTGTCCCTCTCATCAATTCAGATTGTTCAATGGGAATGGTTGAAGATCGGTCAAAATTTTGGCTCAATTTGAATCTGTCTGATAAAAGTCCAATACAATCTGTGCAACTGGATTTGACGCCATGGAATCCGGCAATGTCAACGGCTCGACAAGCAAATGCCACCTATGCTGCCAACATGGGCTACGATATTCTCCGGTTGCATGGCACGAAAGTATCAGGGCTCATCGATGGTGAATCCGTTAGCGGAACTGCCTATTTTCAGAAGGTATGCGTTCAAGCTCCAAGTGTACCCTGGTATTGGGGCATGCTTCATTTTTCAGATGGTTCCTATCTGGATTGGTTTCTTCCTCATGCTTCGCTTACGATGCTAAGCAGAGATGCAAGGGCTTGGAAAAAGAGGGATATCTCTCATATCGCATTGAGTCAAGGAGGACTCTTTCATGATGCCAAAAATAAGCGAAGTGAACGATTCGAGATTGTATCGGTCAAAAAGGAAAAGCAGTCAAACGATTTACCACTTTTCGAAGTTCATATGATGAACGGAAGAACGTCAATCCATATTTCAGCAAAAGCAGTAGAACGTGCTCATTGGGATTTCCATCAACCTACAAGAGGTGGTATGTGGTCTCATCTTACCTACAACGAATACCCGATTGTGGTAAAGGAATTAACAATTGAAGATGAGTTTGGCATTCGTTTGAAATCTGATTATGACTGGTTACGTGGAAATGCAGAACATAGTTGGGGCTTTCTCCATTGATAAAAACTCAGCCAAATCGTTTCAAAAGATGGCGGAGGACTTATGAC
>JAKMFY010000115.1 GCA_022425185.1 Candidatus Poseidoniaceae archaeon
GAATCAAAGACATCCATCGCATTGGATACTGCCAATGCGATGGATGTCTTTGATTCTGCCAACAAAGGTCTCTTTTTCGCTCATGGTTTATCGACAACATGACTTCTTCATCAAGACTCGTATGACAAAATTTGCTTTTACAGAGCCACACATTCAATATGGATGAGTATATGGGGAATACATGGTGCTTCCATCCGGCGAGAAAGGTAAGGATGATGAGTCATCCATTACTGATGTCGATGAAGATATCAATGCCCTCCTCAATGAAGAGACCCATGAACCCGATCAGGATGTTAATACAATCACTGAGGAGATGAGTGCTGAAGAAAAACTGAAGGCAATTTCCGATAGAGTCGTTCAAACTTCAATGGATATTCGTCGTGGTGAGAATGTTTTGATCGTCTGCGATCCGACCACCGCAGATATTGGACAATCCTTGCATGAAGCAACCCAACAACGATCCGATAGAGTCTTACTTGTTGTTACGCCAAAGTCAAGACATCATGGCGAGGAACCCCCAAGCCCAGTTGCTTCACTCATGCGACAACAGCAAGTCGTTATCGCTCCTACAAAGTATTCACTAACACATACACGTGCCGTGCGGCAAGCAGTCAAAGATGGTGCAAGAGTTGCGACTATGCCTGGAATGAACGTTGAACTCTACACAGAAGGTGGTATGACTGCTAACTTCCAAGAAGTTAAGCGCCGAATCTCAAACATTGGAACGCTGTTAAGGCGTCGAAGAATCATTAATGTCAAGTCGGAAACGGGAACGGATGTTACTTTTGAAGTCAGTTGGAGAGATTGGAAACTCGATGACAATGGAATCTGTAATCGGCCACGAATGTTGATGAATCTTCCTGCTGGAAAAGTGTTCGTTCTTCCAAAAGAAGGAACGATGAACGGTACCATTGTTATCGATGGTTCATGGGACTCAACACTCATCGACGAGCCGATTGAACTCGTTATCGAGAATGGAACTGTGATTGATGTCAAAGGTGGTAGTCTTGCAGCCAACATTCGTCAATCATTTGGAGAAGTTGCTAAGAAACTCAAAGCAAAAGACCGTGAAAATGTATGGACTGTTGCTGAATTTGGATTTGGAATGAATCCGAATGCTCGATTAGTAGGAAATGTTTTAGAGGACGAAAAGCGACTCGGCAGTTGCTATTTCTCGATCGGAGATAACTCTCGATTGGGTGGAACCTCGAACGTTGGGATTCACATATCAGGTGTCTTAGCAGAACCATCTGTTTGGTTGGACGATACTTGTATTACTGATTCGGGAGTTTTTCTCCCTAGTAACGATTAGCGATGTGCACTCGTGTTCATATTCCCACATATTGGGCAGAATCGCCAAAATGGATCGAGACCGATTCCACAACCTCTGCAATGAATTCCTGAGCGAATTGTAGGCTGAATGTTCATACCTGGTTGTTGAGGCTGCATAGGTTGTTGTTGCATAGGTTGTTGTTGCATAGGCTGCTGTTGAATCGGTTGCTGTTGTGCAGGTTGTTGTTGAACTGGCTGAACAGGCTGTTGTTGCCAACCTGCTTGAGGCGCTTGAATACCAGGTGAGGGGGTCGTCTGTTGTGGCTGTTGTTTCTGAATTGGTCGTCGGACTGGAGCGACAGGACGAGGAAGGCTTGACATCGTCTTTGCAGCTTCTGAGGAAACGAACTCACTAAGCGTAACCTCTCCATCGCCATCAGTATCTGCGGCTTTGTGAAGTTCTTCTGCTGTATCGATAGGAAGATTCGCAGCGACAGCCAATTCTTCAACAGATAATGCTCCAGATTCATCAACATCTGCATCGATGAATCGTTCAGCGTCGCTGACCCATTCTTCAACAGGCTCTTCTGTTACTTCTTCTACAGTTGGTGCTTCTACTGCTGGTTCGTCAATAAGCACTTCTTCAACAACAGGTTGTTGGGAAATTTCCTGAACTTCTGGGATAAGTTCGGTTCCAAACGCCCCAGAAAATGCATCTTGAGTTGCCAGATCAGCTTCCACATCATTCTTCGGAGATTCTTCCTCTGCGATAGGGGTTTCAAAGGAAGGAAGAGGTACTGATGTGGAGGATTTTTCTTCCTCAGCAATTGTTGGAAGAGGTACTGACTCAGTTGTTGGAAGGGGGACTGAAACGATTTCTTCAACAATTACTTCCTCCGCAATAGCAGGTTCTGCTGGCTTAGAAACTGGTTCTGGTTTTCTTTCTTGAGCAGGCATCGATTGCCCAGATTCGATGGTTGCAGGTTCTGCTCCTTCGCTTGCAAGAAGTGAGATCGGAAGTGCGTGTCCCGCCACATCGAGTGAAGTGATTGATTCAGCAGCGAGAGCTTGAATTTTCTCAAGATTTTGAGACGGATTTGCCATCATCTCTTGAATTGATGTGAGGTATCGATCAACTTCAGGCTCTCCTCCCGTTGAATACGCTATTGCTAGTATTTTCAAAAATTGCATCGGATCAAAAAGAACGGAAGTTGAATCAATCACTTCTTCTGTTGCCATGGGATGTGCAGAACTTGTTGAACCAGTCGAATCAGGTTGTCCCGCAAAAGCCAGCATTGGATCAGGGAGCGACATCAAATTGAGATGGCCAAAGATGAGGAAGTAGATTTCTCCCCCTTCACACTGAAGACGTTCACTTGCTGCTTCAAAATTAAACTCGCCGGGCTGTAAGATAACATCTGACAGATGCTCAAGTGTCTTGGATAAGGCTTGTTTGGAGTCCATATCCATGAGTTGTTGCAGGACGTCAGAAGATTCGATTACACCGAAATATGCTGCTGTATCATCGACATCGATTCCTTCGGGAAGAGAGGCTCCTTCTGGTACTCCTTCTGACATATTATCCCCCCTTCGATTTGTCCAACCAAGTCATGTTTTTGAGTCTACTGATTATCGATTCCGAGCGAGGTCAAAGATTGCTCTCGATTGTTGAGCAGTCCAACCCGTTTCTTGGAGTTGCATCAGTATGGTTCGTTCTTGCTCTCCATCACCAAGTTCAGCCACCACCCAATCAACAGCTGCTTCTCTATCATCAACTTGCCAATCTTCAAAGTGTGAAAGATCAACTTCAATTCGAGCTTTACGTACTTTCTTCTGAGTTTTATTCTCAGAAGATTGTGAAGAGTCACCGGAGGTTGAGCTTACTGGCTTTTTACCTACTGATACTGGTTTTGAAGTACGTTTTGGACCACCAGGCGCGCCACCTGGAGGGCCACGAGATGGACCTGTCTTGGCTCCCGGAGGACCACGGGATGGACCTGTCTTTCCCCCTAGAGGACCTCTGGAAGGGCCTGAGGAACCTGGAGGACCACGGGATGGACCGGTCTTGGCTCCCGGAGGACCTCTGGAAGGACCTGAGGAACCTGGAGGGCTTCTTG
>JAKMFY010000174.1 GCA_022425185.1 Candidatus Poseidoniaceae archaeon
ATCAGGACATACTGGCGATAGAGTTTGCATTGATTTGACATCACTCTTGGAAGTTGGAGAAGGTATGCTCATAGGTTCGACTGCGCGAAGTCTTGCCCTCATTCACGGGGAAACCATCGAATCAACATATGTCCCGAAGCGTCCGTTTCGGATTAATGCTGGAAGCGTGGAAGCCTATACGTTGATGGCCGATGGGACCACAAAATACCTCAGTGAACTGATTTCAGGAGACGAAATTATGGTTGTATCAACGCTGGGTAAAACGCGTATATGCACAATTGGTCGTTTAAAAATAGAGACACGCCCGTTTATTTTATTGAGGTATTCTGATGAAAAACATAATCAAGCACATGTTCTCTTGCAACAAGCGGAGACGGTCAGGGTGCTCGACGGAAAAGGGGCTGTGTGTTCTGTAACAGAGCTTTGCATAGGCGATGTCATTCTTGCCTACAACACCAACGAAACCCGTCATGTTGGCGCTAGCGTCTCCGCATCGTCAGTGGAGCGCTAAAAATGGCAATTTTAGGAAGAGGTCGCGCACATGGTGCTTGTAGCCTGTTGCATGCTGCAGGAACTGGTTACGGCGCCAGTATGTCTCTTGATTTGCCACTAGCAATTCGTTTACTGGATAAACCGAGTAAAAGAGATCTTGATGATGGGGACAGAATACTTTCCTATGTCGTTCAATCGTGGAAGAAAGCAGGTCATGAAGTGCCAATTCCTGAAGAGGACATCCATTGGGCTGTCCAATCAAAGATACCAATTGCTCAAGGTCTGAAATCATCCTCAGCTCTGTGTGTTGCAGCAGTTCGAGCACTCTGTGATGCAACAGGAATCGAACTCGATTTAGCTGATGTCGTCTCGATAGCGGTCGATGCACAATTAGATTCAGGAATTACATTGACTGGGAGTGTGGATGATACCTGGGCCTGTGCTACTCCTGGATGGAAACTCATCGATGCTAACCAACCAAATGTTCGAGAAGGTATCCTCCTCGAAGGGGATGGTCCGAAAGAAGAAGATTGGGACGTTCTCATCGTCTCAAGAGGCCCTAGGGAGAAGCGACCTTCGCTTGAGGACTTCATCCCTCACCAACAACACTTCATCCAAGCCCTTAACGCCTTACAGGAAGAAAATGAACTTGTAGCATTAACGATGAATGGCCGAGGCGTCATTGGTGCAACAGGTGATGTCAAGGGGCGAATTATGACAAATGATGCACTTGTCAATAGTGCCCGTGCTGCTGGAATCACGGGCTCTGGTACTGCAATTGTAATTGTCGTACCAAAGTTGCTCCAAGGCATCATGGATCGATTGAAGCAATGGTATGAAAGTAAGTATCCAGGCGTCGAACTTATCGAAACAAATTTCCTAAATCCACGTAAAGAGGACATTGCGGACGAAACCCCAAGTTCTTGAACAGTAAACAAGTCGGTCGGATTGAGTCCAATGCATATGCGCCTTGGTAAACTACTGACAGTAACCCTGTTTGGCGAAAGCCATGGTTCTATGGTTGGTGCATTAATCGAAGGAATTCCTCCCGGGGTTATTATCGATCAAGAGTACATTCAGAATTGCATGGATATGAGAAGGCCAGGAGGGCACTTCGCAAGCAAGCGTAAGGAAAGTGACATTGTAGAAATTTCTACAGGAGTTTACGAAGGTAGTTCAACAGGTCAACCAATTTTACTGATCATTCGTAATAATGATGCACGTTCCTCCGATTACAGTTTCATTCCAAATCATCCTCGGCCAGGCCATCAAGACATGGTTATGAACATCAGAACAGATGGACACGCTGATTTGAGAGGCGGAGGGTCATCCTCTGCACGATTAACGGCAGGATTAGTTGCCGCAGGTGCAATCCTAAGTCCACTTCTTGGAGACATCCAAATCCATGCCCACGTAGGAGCAATCGGAGATATCGAAGCAAAACCGATAGAAACATGCCCTCCTGAATGGGGGAGCGAACTTTGTAAATCGTTGAGATGTAGAGACCCGCTCGCAGCTGAAGCGATGAAAGAACGAATAGAGAAAGTTCGAAGCGAACGTAACTCAATCGGAAGTCGGATTGATGTTCACGTTACGAATCTACCAATTGGAATTGGTGAGCCTTGGTTTGACGGAATTGAACCTGCCCTTGGTAGAGCATATTTCGCAATTCCTGCATGTAGAGGTGTCGAATTTGGGAGAGGTTTCTCTGCTGTCAAAATGACTGGCCTTGAGCATAACAGTCCATGGGGTGGTTCCTCAATTAGCCCAATCCAGCTAGGAGAACGTCCAGATGGGAGTTTAGCAGGGATGACCTCAGGGTCTGATATTCACGCAAGAATTGCCCTCAAACCCCCATCAAGCATCGCTCAAGCACAGACAACTCTAGACCTAGGCGAAGATGACCAGAAACAACTGGTTGTAAAGGGAAGACATGACCCTGTATTAGGACCGAGGGGCGTAAGTGTGGCAATTGCTATGACAAAAATTGTTCTTGCGGACCTCCTATTACGGAAAAGGGATGCCTTGTGAGTTACCGAATTGTACACAAATTTGGAGGCTCTTGCCTCCGTGATTCTGCTGATCTTGACCGGATTGCGGAAGTGGTTCAGGGCGATCATCAGTCGATTGTGATTGTATCAGCGCTTTGGGGCACCACAGATCGATTGTATCGAGCTGCCAAGGAACCACGATATGCCAGTCGGTTAGTACATGACTTATCTGCACAGCATCTTCGCTTTGCACCAGGGTTGGATACGTCAAGCAATGCTCATCTCTTCTCCTTAGTCCTGCATAGCATCAAAGATTCCTTACGAGAACTTGCTCAGAATCCCGATGATAAAGCAGCGTTAAACCGGCTATTAGCCTCAGGCGAACGGCTAAGCGCTTTGGTTGTAGCCCATCGCCTCCAGCAGAGAGGGATTGACGCTTATCCACTCGGTGCAGAGGACATCGGGATTACACTGGATGGTAATTACTCTGCAACACACGTTGACTTGCAAGCTTCAAGTACGAAGTTAAATCGAGATACATTGAAAGGAACTCCAGTCATTACAGGCTGGTTTGGAGAAGGCCACAATGGAGAACTCGCAGTCCTCAGTCGAGGAGGATCAGATCACTCCGCAACCGCAATTGCACATCTCGTAGAAGCGGATGAGGTAATTCTCTGGAAAGATGTTGATGGAATCTTTTGCATTAATCCAAGATGGGGTGTTCGTTCCAAAACAATTCGCTACCTTGGATATCAGGAAGCAATCGAACTCTCTTTAATGGACACACCAATCCTGCATCCTTCGACAATCGAGCCACTAATTGAATTCGGAATACCTCTGCACGTAAGGCACTTACATCGAGGTAATAATTCGGACTTTACAACAATTGGCCCTCAGCGACAAAACGTATCACTCAAAGGAATTGGCTGTCTACCAAATGTAATGAGTTTGGGATTCTCTCACAACCATGTTGAATCGCATCAACGTCATCTCGTTGAACTTCTTGGAAAGTTAGCCAAAGAAGGTATCAATTGGTGGGGATTAGAGTCCAGAATGGGTGATTCAAGGCTTATCGTATCACAACACGATATGCATCGGGCAAAAGAAGTCTTTACAAAATCGAATATTTCTCCAGACATTCATCAACACCTAGCCCTTATTTCCCTCATTGGTTGCGATGATAAGATGTTTGAACGAATCGATCATCTTCTTCAAAATGCAAACTATGACTTAACATGGTTGAGCAAAACCGCTCATTCTGCAAGAGTTGCTCTCGATGGAGAGGAATTACCAATGGCTCTTGAAATATTGAACACAATAATGAAAGAACAGGATGTTCCAATTCAAGTTCTGATTGAGCAATCTTGACTCATTCGTCACTTGATTCTCTCTTCTTTTGGATGTAGGTTGGTAAATCCAAGGCGAATAAGGCACCTACTACGATGAAGACGAACAATGTCCCTAGGGCTACACCGTACACAGAACCAAGTTCTACAGACTCTCGAAGTCGAGTCGCAGTATCCTCTGAAAGGATTCCAACGAACCATGGTAGAATCGTGTTCGCAGACAGGACAATGGTTGCGAGTACTGTAGCAATGATTGGGTTGATAATAAGAGAACGGTGGTACTTTCCAACGATTTTCTTTGGATTCATGACGTAAACTTCGTTTGTTCGAATACTTGTATCGAGCATCGAGTAACGCATTACACCGTTTGACAACTCAAAATACATGATCAGTAGAACAGAGTAAATGACGACGAGCGATGCAAGAAGAGTAGGTGAATCTGCTAGTCCAAAGAGGTCGTTTACACTTGTCTTAGAAGATGCAAAGC
>JAKMFY010000206.1 GCA_022425185.1 Candidatus Poseidoniaceae archaeon
CGGAACTCCTCTCATTTTCTACAATTTAGGCGGGCTTCGAAGCGGGCGTGTGCAGATTCCAGGCAATTCAGAATCTGCTTGAATCCCTCACGATACCCTCTGATGATACGCCTGTCGCGTCGGTACCCAGCCATGACATGCCTATACAGAGGGTATCTGGAGGGTGCTTGGAGATAACTTACCCAGGGAATGATTACAAATCAGATTGAATGTTTTCGTCAATTTCTCCAATAGCCAAAGATTCGACGATCCCTGTTAGCACATTGATTCCGACTGAAGTGATGTAGATTCGGAATGAGACGCCGTTTCGTTTTCGAGAGACATAATTTGAAGCTTCAAGTTGTCGAATGTGATAACTCAGCAATTCTGTGCTTATTTCTAATTCCTTTGCCAACGTTTTCCCATTCGGAGGTTTTTCTCCCATGAGTTCAACTCGATTCAGGTGCATGAGGATTTGATGCGGAATAGAATCTTGAACGAGAGTCTCGGCATGAGAAGGCAACTCGGTCGTTTCAAGATCAGAGGAAATATCACTGCTGAAAAATCGCACCTGCTTTCCAACTTTTCGATTCCATATGTATCCTTCTTGCTGGAGAACTTCCAAGATATGGGCAGTATGATTGTTTCCAAGTCCGGCTGTCCGAACAAGTGCAGAAAGATGAATTCCAGGGTTGCTTTGAATAATCCCAAAAACGCGTCCGCGTTGAAATCCCCCATCTTTCCGTTTCTTCACAAGACCAAACACAAATGCCATACTCAACCAAAACCGATGTGTTACAGGCCAACGAATCGATTCAGAAGAGATTGCAAAACCAATCATTGTCAGTGAACTCACAGCGACAACAGAGGATTGAACTGGGTGCTCCTGTATGAATTGGAGAATCCCTTCTTCGTCTTGCGTATCGTCAGAATCATCCTCTTCTGCACAGGGAATGGGTTGGCGCTCTTCGTCGTAACAGTCCTCAGATTCCTCCTCCTGAGTTCGATCTTCGACATTGCTCGCAGTTGCTGATGAGGTAATGATGATCATCGACACAAAGACAGCGTACAGCAAGAGAAGGCATCGAGTCCTCTTTTGGAATGATCTTTCTTTTTGGATTCAATCACCCCGTCCCATTTTTGGCTTCAGCGGTGATGTTGAAATTTTTTTTTGCAAGTTTTCTAGAAAAATACAACATAAAAGGAGCAATAATTATTGGAGGGATCCACCAATTCATCCAATTTAATGAAAAAAGCGGGAGATTGGTCGTCAATGCTGTAGTAGATACTATTGTTCCTGAGAGCATAAGCATCATGTGGTGATTGATTCGATCGTAAAAATTCGGTTTCTCAATCTTTCTAAAGCGGTTAAAATCATATGCAGCGACAAATAAACAAACACTACCATATGCAAATGATGCATTTGCAAGAGTTCCTTGTGCTGGTATTGAAATGGCTAACAGTGACAAACCAGTCATCAACATCAACACAGCGAGGGCTTTATCGATTGTATTTCTAGCACCGGTTTTTATTTTCGCCTGTCTATATCCAGCAATAGCAAAGTAGAATGAAAATGATGAAAATGCTAAAAAGAACCCAAACATTGACATTAACTCAAACATCTCTTCTCCAATAAATGCCAATAGTATGGAAGTGGCAAAAATTGTACACATCCCCCCTACGAAATAGATTCCAATCTTCTTATGCCGCTTGTCTCCTTTTTTCAGGACCAATATAGCATAGGCACAACAAAGTGTGACAAAGCCCGCAAAAATGTGAATGTACAAGATTGGTTTTTCTAAATCTGTGTAATCATTACTAATAAGCCAATCTTTGATTGATTCAAACTCACTTAATACCATGTTCAATCACCTCGTCTCATTTTTGGCTTCAACATCGGCATTGAAGTTTTTATCCGCACTTGCTCTATTTTTGAGTTTCAATCCTAGTACTGTAAGTATCGTGGCAACCCAGAGCAGCGTTGAAAAGGATACGTTGAGTTCTTCAAACCCAAACGATTGTATCAAACTCTCGTTTTCTGAAACTCCATCTTTTTCCAATATTGGAGGTATTGACCCGTTGATAATTTGAAAAGTTCCTTCCACATTCAATCCTTCTGTATTATCGGAATAATAGATACGGAACTTGGGCTCACATCGAGCCCATGCCTTGTTTGGTTCTGCACATTCTTCGGCTTCGGGACCCGGTTTGTTGAACTGTACCTGCAATGTTGGTGTACTGTTTTTCTCCCAATAAAGCATGCTTTCAGTAACTGGTATTTGCCAGGAGATTTGTTCCTTTGAAAATGTAGGAAAAACAAATTCTTCTTGGGCCAATACCTCAGAGTCCCTCTTTAAGGATATGAGAAGGTCTTCCCCTCCACTGTTTTCAGACGATTGAATGAGAAATCCAAGCTGGATGTCGATCGACCCATTCGGATCGAGAAACATGTCTTCAGACAATGGAGATTGAAGCGGACATTCGAAATCAATGTCATCTGTCCAATCGTATTCACCAAAGCCGTATTGTGTTGACTCGTCCGAGGAAAAGTGATTGAAGCACCCACCATCGTCCAAAACAGCATCGCCCCAGAGATACATCGTCGTGTTTCCAGGGCTTGGCTGTTTCGTATCGGTCGACTGACCAGAGGCATGGCTCAGAAGCAATGACGTCAACAGTAAACAGCAGAATCCCAAAGAGATTCCACGATTGTGTTGCTTCATCGCTCATCCGCTCGATCGTCTTCTGAATCCTCATCAGAGCCGCCGTCTTCACGGTCTCTATCTTCGTCAGAGCTGTCATCGGAGCCGCCGTCTTCACGGTCTCTGTCATCTTCTGAATCCTCATCAGAACCACCATCTTCACGATCTTGGTCATCTGCAGAGCCATCGCTCGAAATGCTGTTTTCACGGTCGCTGTCGTCTCCTGAGCTGTCATCGGAGCCACCGTCCTCACGGTCTCGGTCGTCGTCAGAACTGTCATCAGAGTCGTCGGATTCACGTTCTTCGTCATCTCCAGAGCAGTCATCGGAGCCACCGTCTTCGCGGTCTCGGTCATCTTCTGAATCCTCATCGGAGCCACCGTCCTCACGGTCTCTGTCTTCGTCAGAGCTGTCATCGGAGCCACCGTCTTCGCGGTCTCGATCATCTTCTGATTCGTTGTCACAACCGCCGTCTTCACGGTCTGTGTCGTCTTCTGAACCTTCGCTAGAAATGCTGTTACTACGATCTGAGTCGTCTCCAGAATCGTCATCAGAACTGTTGTTCTCACGGTCTGCATCATCGCCAGAGCCGTCATCAGAACTGTTGTCTTCACGGTCCTGGTCATCGGACTCGATGCTTGACAGTTCAATGGTAGAGTTGTTTTCGCTACCTTCGATGTTTTCGCTGCTTATAGCATCATTTGTTTCTTCAACTTGTTCAATACATCCAGCCAAGGCAGATGTAAAAATCATGGCAATCATTAGCAATATTCTTGTTGTTTGCATAGTTGGGGGATTGAGGTAATGGATATAATGAAATTGGGTTGATGGATTTCATTAGTTCATCATGAATTCCAAACGGCTTAATTGATGAATTTCAAACGGTCTCTTATGGGATAGTACTGACAACAGACATATCATTCCCATGAAATCGGAAGGGTTCTTGCAACCCACTCAAGACAGAATGGGGAAGTACAATGTGTGTTCAGTCCCCCAGTAACCTGCCTACCCGAGGCTCTATTCACCATGAACAACATG
>JAKMFY010000216.1 GCA_022425185.1 Candidatus Poseidoniaceae archaeon
GACAGTAGAGCGTGTCGAACACTACCTGTCTATCACTCGTAAAGCCCGAGAGAAAGCAACACCACTTGTTGAAGAAGGGAGTCCTGAATCTGAAATGCTCAACACATTGTTATCGATGGCGGATGACTATTCTTCAGATGCTCAATATTTTTTGAAACAGGGGGATTTCATTCGAGCTTTTGGAGCGATAAATTACGCGCATGCTTGGATTGACGCCGGAGTTAAGTTACGCCTGTTAGATGGGCACGGCGATGATGTTTTGTTCACGCTACCGTAGATTCTTTAAGTTGATCATCGGAGATAGATGTAACGATTTGGTTGATCGAATCGATTCCACATAGAATATTTTGGGCTCGTACCTGAGCAATTCGCACGAATGGTTGAAGTGATTGTTCCAATTTGTATCTCAAGCGATACATGTGAGCAGGTCTACCCCGATTGGTTTGATGAACAGCGCTATGAATAATGAGATTCATTTCACGGAGTTCATTTATTGCTATACTTACATCTGGTTGACGCAAGTTACACTTGGTCTGCAAATCCCTTGATGTTGAAGCTCCATGGTAATGGAGGCATGTTAGAACTCTCGCTGTGTGTGTTTGTATCCCAAGTTGGATGAGTTGTTTACAAAGAGAATCATGCAGGATTTCTATCGCTGAATTGTTGCTAGGTAGTTCATCCATATTTGACCCTTATTATTACCTTATTTTAACTTCCCACCTACATGTGTCGAGATTTTTTATAATATATAGAAAAAAACCAATACAATAGGTCTGGGAAAGAGATCCAAATTTTAATTCTATAGAGATGCTATTAGACGCAACTTCTTCTGATTCATAACTTCAATAACATCAACACTTGATTCGAAGCATCTGCGTTTTAGATTTGCATCTACTGTCAAGAGCGGAATATCATTATTCATTGCATGTTCTAGAAGCAAATCATCCGTATGTCCAGAATCCTCATCGACAATTGTTGATCGTTGAATAAGGAGTTCCAGCATAATGGTATTTCTTAGGTTTCTTTTTTCTTGAATAAGATTGAGTTCTTCCAATACTGATGGCAAGAGTATGAAATGTGGAGGACCTACAATTGAAGACAATGCGCTATCAATATTCAGTCCAGCATCGATGAGTGCCACCCATCCGCAGGCATCAATGAGCACATCGCCCATGACAAAACCTCACTGGATGGTCCCGTGGCCAATCAATCTCCATCGTGCGCCCACTCTTCTTGAGAGTGAGACACGTTGGCCTTCATCTGCACAGATGGGGAGCCGTAGGTGGAGTGTAGCTTTACCTTTCTCCGCACCCTTCACGACACCTACTGATGTTGAAGTTGCTACGTTTACCATCAACATCTCATTGTTTCGAAGAGGATATATCTTGTCTGCTCCTTCTCCATCACCTGAAACCATAGTTTCCATGAGTTCTACTGAGATTGAGCACTCTGTTCGAATGGTAGGTAATTCACCTTTCTTGGCAAGGACCTGTCCTGAGAGATTATCTGCAGTCGTAATTGACGGATCGAGAAGAGTTCCGAGACCACACAAGCCTCCTGCCATCATGACGTCGCGCTTTCCGCCTCCGCCCTGCATGCTTGTGATGGTTGTTTCAATGGGTTCCCATCGTGTTTTGTTCCCTTGTTCGATTTTTCGTCCTGGTCCAATGATGATTTCATCACCCTCTCTGAACGCACCCTCGACAATTGATCCCCCAATGACGCCTCCTGTGAGTTTGGCAGGACGTGTGCCTGGTCGATTGACATCAAATGAACGAGCAATATGCATGACTGCTCGCTGTTCTTCTTGACGGTTGGGAGTTGGAATGGTTTGTTCGATTGCTTCGATTAGGATGTCGAGATTTACATCATGGTGAGCAGATACTGGGATGACGGGAGCATTTTGAGCAATTGTCCCTTCTAGAAATTCCTTGATTTCATTGTAAGATTCCATTGCTCTTTCTTTGGTGACGAGGTCGATTTTGTTTTGAACAATAACGATGTTTTTGATTCCCGCGATTTCCAGTGCCATGAGATGTTCTCGTGTTTGTGGTTGAGGACATGTTTCATTTGCAGCAACCATCAACATAGCACCATCCATAATGGATGCCCCAGTGATCATGATTGCCATCAATGTCTCGTGGCCAGGTGCATCGACGAAGGATACAACCCGTTGAAGTTCGGAATCAATGTCTTTCCCACCCTCAGGGCGTCGGCCTGTAGCATAGTATTGGTC
>JAKMFY010000228.1 GCA_022425185.1 Candidatus Poseidoniaceae archaeon
GTCTCTATGTCGATGGTCAATGTAACCCTACCTGACGGAACAGTCAACGAATATGTAGCAGGTATTACCGCTGGTGAAGTCGTGATTGACGCTCTTGGAAAGAAGCATGGATGTTTAGCCGCACGTATCGACGGTGTTGAGCGTGACTTCTCCGCATCTCTTGATAATGACTGCAACGTTGAAGGAATTCTCGCCTCCAGTGATGAAGGAATTCACATTCTTCGACACAGCGCTGCTCATTTACTGGCTCAAGCAGTTATGGAAATCTATCCTGATGCCAAGCCAACTATTGGTCCTGCTATTGATCGTGGTTTCTACTACGACTTTGCAATGGAACCAATTGCTGTGAGTGATCTCAAGGCTATTGAAAAGAAGATGCATGAACTTGCACGACGTAATCTAAAGGTTGAGAGAGTTGAACTTGAGGAACAGGAACTCCGTGACCATTTCCAATCAAACAAATACAAGATTGAAATCATTGATGATAAGTTGGAAGATGGAGATGGTTCAACAATCTACAAACAAGGTGAATGGTACGACTTATGTCTTGGCCCTCACGTCCCCAGCACTGCAAAATTGATGTTCAGCAGACTCACATCCGTATCCTCCGCCTATTGGAGAGGGGACCAATCTCGTGAACAATTGGTACGAATCTATGGAATCGTTGAACCAACAAAGGAAGCTCTCAAAGCGACATTGAATCGAATGGAGCAAGCAAAACTCCGTGATCATCGTAAACTCGGAAAGGATTTGCAATTATTCCATGTTGACGAGGAAGTCGGACAAGGACTCATCCTATGGACGCCAAGAGGGGCTGTTGTTCGACAAGAGTTGCAGGATTTCATTTCCTATCATCTGCGTCGCCAAGGCTATGACCAGGTCTTCACCCCACATATTGGAAAACTCGATCTGTATCGTACATCTGGCCATTTCCCATATTATCAAGAAAGCCAGTATCCACCACTCGTTGAGCGTGATTTAATGAAGAAATTAGCCGATGAAGGCTGTTCGTGTTCAGAATTATCCAATATGATGAGTACTGGAGATATCGATGGATATATGCTCAAACCGATGAATTGCCCTCACCACGTCAAAATTTATGCTTCACAGGCACGCTCATATCGAGATTTGCCATTAAGACTCGCTGAATTCGGTACTGTCTATCGATGGGAACAATCTGGTGAGATCTCAGGAATGACTCGTGTCCGAGGATTCACCCAAGATGACGCCCATTTATTCGTTACAGAAGACCAAATAGGTGCTGAAGTCATGGGTTGTATTGAACTCGTACAGACTATTTTTGATGTCCTTGGAATGCATGATTATCGTGTCCGAGTAGGTCTGAGAGACCCGAATTCTGACAAATACGTCGGAGACTCTGAACGTTGGGATCGAGCAGAAGAAGCGTGTCGTGCAGCAGCGGCTAAACTTGGTGTAAATTGGTCAGAAGAAGAAGGCGAAGCCGCTTTCTACGGTCCAAAAATTGATTTTGTGGTCAAGGATGTTATCGGCCGTGAATGGCAACTTGGAACCGTTCAAGTTGATTATAATCTTCCAGAACGATTTGACCTTTGGTACAAAGGCAATGATGGGGAAAACCATCGTCCAGTCATGATTCATCGCGCACCATTTGGCTCAATGGAACGATTTTGTGGAGTCCTTATCGAGCATTTCGCTGGCAAATTCCCTACGTGGCTCTCCCCAACACAAATTCACATCCTTACCATTTCTGAGAAGCACAAGGAATACGCAGCTGAAGTTGCTGAGAAGTTACGAGGTCAAAATGTTCGTGTCAAAATCGATGATGGAGATGACACAATCGGAAAGAAGATTCGAACACATCGCAAGATGCGTCCTGCTTACATGATGATTCTTGGTGATGGAGAAATGAACAATAATTGTGTCTCATTGCGCTCAAGAACGGGATCACAAATTTCAGATGTACCGCTCGATCAATTCGTCGATGATATCGTGAAAGAGATTGGCGAAAAGGTTTCGCAACCGAGTCTGGTTCCTGATTCTGAGTGAAAAATCGGTCTTTGATTACCGTTTTTATTCGCATTGAATTAAAAGCGAAAAGTGTTAGGGGAATCATGTCGGCTCCATCCATTATCGGCGGTTTTTCCGTCGTTGCGATTGTGCCGCTGATTTTAGCAGCAGCAATCGCACTTCTGTTTTGGAGAACGGTTGTCCCCCGTCAATTACGAGGTTTACAGGTTGCTTTTGAAACGGGACCAAAACGGTATGAAGTGCATACGATTACTTCCACGTTTGGAGAAGCTCGGGATCTTTTGCAAAGTAGAGGGATGCGGTTCGGAGTAGCAACCTATCTCTTCGCACTAACCGGAGCACTCTTGCTCTTTTTTGAATATCTTATCACTTCACAAGGATGGAGTGATGGATACCATGCTCCAAATATTGCTCTTGCTTTGATTCTCATCGTTTGGCCTGCAATCATCTCTTCAGGCTCATCTTTGGGGGCGCAGATTATCAAGCCTATTGGTCATGGACGTGCTCGGTTACAGGATGCGAGCCGTGCTCGATCTTATGCCTACGTAGCCTTGACTGTGTTTTGGTTCTGTGGAGTGGCCATCTTGTATACGATTCTTGATGCAAGAGGCGTCTCCTCTGACCGCAAATTGAGCGTATGCTTACTCCTCGCATTCTCACCATCCATTATCGCCTATGGACGTGTTTTGGGTACATCATGGCAAGCGTTGCGTCAATCGTCATCTCAGATTGCTAAAGGGAAGGCCTCACCATTCCACAATCATGTTCCAAATGCTCGACAACAAGTGATTGCAAGAATCGTCCACATCAACACAATCGCAATGCCGATTGTTGCGATTAATACGCTGATTTCCCTCGTTGCAATTCTTGTCTCTCCAGAAT
>JAKMFY010000275.1 GCA_022425185.1 Candidatus Poseidoniaceae archaeon
GGTCGGAGGAACCAGAATCCTCCATGATGGACCGCTACACTAAGGGACTATGATTCGCCCACTTTGATGCCCTTCTTGAAATCAACGGTGGGCTATGAATCAAATTACAGAGAATCTGTACAATCCCTTTGAAACCCATGAAAGAATCATGACAATCATAAACGAAGCGAGGGCGTATTTCGCCCAAGGGCGAGGCGGTTTTCGTTCCGGCCATGGATCAATTCCGAGTGCTTCAGCCTCTGCAACAAGAGCTGCAAGTTGCTCAAGTTCTTCCTCGACTGAAGATGCCACCATGGTCAAGCCAAGCACTTGTACTTCATGAAATTGCGTCTAAAACCACAGATTTTTTGCAGGTGTAGGGTTTATAATCTGACGGGGAATGCGCGATGTATGAAGAAATCATTAGTTTTGTTTCTCGTAGCCACCCTCCTGCTCGCAGGTTGTACTGAATTAGCCGACTCCGGAGATGGAGAGACGATGAAAATCGATGTCAACGAAGACATCGCAATCGAAAAGATTGCTGATTTCATGACCGTTGATGAGAGTGAATCTTTTGGAATTACGATGATGTATGACATGGATCCAAGCATGATGGGAATGGATGACAGCATACTCCAAGTCGATGAAGACTCCGAGGCTGTCATCACAATCGAGATGACCGAGGCATGGTCTCCAGATGGTTACCACACATCCTCGATTATGGGCATGACTGACGGCGGCGCTTCTATGAAATTTGTAACATCGATGACTCACATCGGTACTACGATGTACATCGAGATGGGTTATGAGACTCAAGGCGACCTTTGTGCAGATGAAGAAACTCAAGAAGACATAGAAATGTGTGAGATGATGTTTGGCGAAATGCCTGATGTTCAGTCCTATTCGATGACAACAACAACCACACACATCGAAGTCATTGCAGCAATGGCAGAAGAAACTGCAGGCAATGACGATGACATGGATCCAATGGCAATGCTAGAATTCTTTACATTCGTTGAATGTTATGGATCTTTCACACCAGTTGACTCAGTGGATGGTCTCCAAATTTTCGATATCACCATGGAAGGAATGGACGATGATAGCATCTCACCGAGCATGGCCCTTTGTACCGCAGATACTGATAAAAGTGAAGGAATTTCTTTCGAAGAATTCGTGGTTGTTGATGAAACAAGCCAAGAAGACGTGGATGCACTGAGAACCGAATTTGACGATGCAGATAACAACTCTGATGGTGAACTTACCATCGACGAACTCGAGGCTTTCATTACTTCTGTTGAATCATTCTACGAAGAAGATGACCATGACCACGATGAAATGGGCGATGATGATCACGGTGACGATGAACCTACAGGAATGCCAAACATGGCCGTCGCTTTCAACAGCGCTGGAGAGATTGAATATTTCGAAATGGGGCTTGACGAAATGGGCGATGAACTCACCATGATGAAGATCTACGTTCTCACAGAAGAAAGAGTCAACTCACTGTTCAGCAATCCTGCTTCCGGAGAACTTGTAGCACTTCCGTTCTCTTTAACGGACAGCATGGATGACGATGAATACGACATGGTCGTATCCGATGATAAGTTCATCTGCGATGATGGAGAACCCATCCCAATGGACTGGGTCAACGATGGCATGGATGATTGCGAAGGTGGCGAAGATGAAGACGATATGAGCGAGGGCGATGTAGAAATGTTCTACATGTGCGATCGATTCATGGATCTAGCAACTTACGAGTCATCCAACGATTCTTTTGACGAGTTATACTCCGATTCATTCGACTCGAGCCTCTGTGGAACAACTGCTAGCGAAGATGCTGAAGCTGATGTTGATGATTCAACCCCGACAATGCCAACCGAATTTGTCATCGAAGAATGTGATTCCGATGATTGTGATCTTACCTTCGTTCAAGTAATGGACAACTCAGAAACAGGTGTCCAAGAATTGTACGGCACATTTGAAGAAGACATGCCTGAAGACTGCGACGGTGATTATGATGCTGACACAGCAATGTGCACAGAGTATTATGGTGACATTGTCGGTAGTGATGATGACACAATCAGCATCGTTATATCTTGGGGCATCATGTTCCAGTGCGCAGATGGTTCCGAAACAATTGATCTAACTTGGGTCAACGATGGTGAAGAAGACTGTGCAGATGGTTCAGATGAATCTTCCTACGATGAAAACGGCGACGATACCATGGGCTTTACCTGCCTTGATGGAACTGTAATCCCACTCGATTACGTTCTCGATTACGAGGATGATTGCGATGGAGGCGAGGATGAAATGCCGTATATGGAAATGAACTTCTGGTTTGATTACCAATACGATGCTACGACAGGTTCTGGATTGATCGTATACGTCGAAGAAGATTACGTCGAAGAGGAATTCATGTGCGACGATGGAGAAACCATCCCAATGAACTGGGTCAACGACGGTGAAGAAGACTGTGCAGATGGTTCAGATGAATCTGGCGATCACGGTGATGACCATGATGAAATGGTTTTCTACGTCGTAAACGACATGGATTTCCACTTTGAAGGCGACATGGCGGACTACATGATTGACCTCGCTTCATGTGACTACGATTACGATATGGAAACTGGCGAAGAAACCAGCACTTGTACAACAGTAATGTCTGTTGCTATGGCAGATGCTGGAATGGATTCGGACATCATGTTCCATGATGCTGACAGTTCAGGAACCATCTCCGATGGTGACATGATTCACATTGGCGACGTTAGTGAAGACTGGGACGAAGTACGTCTTTACTCTGTCTCTGCAGATGCATACAGCGATGAAAATCCAATGCATAACGCACCTGGATTCACTGGACTTGTTGGAATGCTTGCACTTCTTGGAGCTGCATTCATTCGACGAAACGAGTGAAGTCACAAAGGCTTGAAGCGGTCCACCCTTAGGGTGGAGCATGAGCGAGGTACCGGAGGGTCTCAACCTTCCTGCATTTGCGAGGAAACCCTCGCGTCCTACAGTGACCATTACGCTAACCCGTGATACAGAGAACGGTGTAGAAGTCCTCCTAGGACGACGATCTGAAACAATGAGAGCGTTCCCTGGTTATTGGGCATTCCCAGGCGGGGGTGTATCTCGTTCTGACAAGGAAGCTACAGAGTTTATTTTGAATAATTCGGGGGCTCAAGACTCAGCAATTGTTGCTGTTGTTCGTGAAATGTCCGAGGAGTTGGGTGTTGTCCCACTTGGAAAGACTTTGGAACCTGTCGATTCCTCACTACGTGAACGTATTCTCACTGATAAGAAGGCTTTCTTAGAAGCAATATCAAGTGATGATGTTGTCACTGATACATCGTGTTTACGACATATTTCAAGTCGTACAACACCTCCTTTTGGTCCTGTTCAGTTCGAGAATACATTCTTCCACCTTCATATTGGTGAGAGTGATTTCAATCCATCTTTGGAACTTCAAACTGAATTTACTGCATTTGAATGGATGAGACCCGATGATATGATTCAGCGATGGTCTCGAAATGAAATCAGAGTTGCACCGCCTGTAGTCACACTTTTGATGGAACTTAATCGAACATTAAAACGGCTTGAAGGTGATATGATTCAAACCGCTGATGATCTACAACGCCGGCAACCAGGACGTCGTTCGATTCTTTTTGCCTATGGTGTTGAAGTCGTTCCAGTGAAAACTGCAACACTCCCACCTGCTGATCATACCAACGCATATCTTGTCGGCGATCCTGAGGGAGAATTCGTACTCGTTGACCCCGCTTGTCACATGAGAGAAGGTATGGAAGAACTAGCTGAAGCTGTTGACAGACACAAAGGGGAATTGGTTGCGCTTCTTTTTACTCATTCTCACGGAGATCATATAGGAGATATGGATTTGCTTCGAGAGGCTTTTGACGTCCCCATTTGGGGAAGTGAATACACCTCGAAAACCGTTGCATGTGATCGTATACTCGAAGATGGAGACATACTTCAACTTGGAAAACAGGAATGGACAGTTCTCATCACTCCAGGGCATCATCCTGGCCACGTTTGTCTTTCCTCACCTGCAGGCATTGTTGCTGGAGATATGGTTGCTGGAATAGGAACCATCTTGATTCCTCCTGCCACTGGTGACATGGACGTTTACATTGAGCAATTAGAACGACTAAAAGCCATGAAACCTCATCTCTTATTCCCAAGTCATGGCCCGGTCATTCCGTTACCTGAGCAAACGCTCTCTTACTACATCAAACATCGAAAACAACGTCATCAAAAAGTGCTCGAGGCTGTTGAATATGGGCATAAGACGATTTCAGCCATTGCTACTATGGCTTATTCAGATTCACCAGATGCGCATCCTGGACTTGCTCAAGACCAAACCCTTGCCCATTTACTTTCACATGAACGAATGGGGCTTGTCGAGCAGCAATCGAATGAATGGAGCCTTAAAGGAGTTGAATGAATGCCGTATAGAGTCGTAATTACAAAACCTGGATCTCCATCAGTTTTAGATATCCAAGATATTGAGATTCCAATTCCTGAGAAAAATGAAGTTTGTATCCAAGTCCACTTTGCTG
Organism: Candidatus Poseidoniaceae archaeon; assembly: GCA_022425185.1. Classification (GTDB taxonomy): domain Archaea; phylum Thermoplasmatota; class Poseidoniia; order Poseidoniales; family Poseidoniaceae; genus MGIIa-L2. The sequence goes on from JAKMFY010000275.1 coordinate 4,557, forward strand.
GGATTAACTTTGCAGACACACTCATGCGCATGGGTTTCTATCAACCAAGACCACCGTTTCCATTTACCCCAGGCTACGAAGTTAGTGGAGTCATTCATGCACTAGGAAGTGCGGTTGAAGGATTCCAAGTTGGACAACGTGTTGTCGGTATGATGAGGACTGGAGGCCAAGCAACCCACGTTGTTACCGAAGTATCCAGGGTCATTCCAATTCCTGATGAAATGTCACTCGAAGCAGCGGCATCAATGCCTGTAACGTACATCACAGCCCATCATATGCTTCATCATCTTGGAAATATGAAATCAACGGATTCTGTTCTCATTCATGGTGGTGGCGGTGGCGTAGGAACTGCTGCTCTCCAACTCTGTAAATGGGCAGGAGTGGGTAATGTTTGGTCAACTGCCTCTTCTGCTAAATCCGAAATTATTCAATCCTATGGAGCAACTGCAATCGACCGACACAACGAAGATTTTGTACAAATCATCAAAAATTCAACCGATGGAAAGGGTGTTGATCACATCCTCGACCCAATTGGCGGCGACCATCTCAAGCGAAGCCTTTCTGTATTAGCCCATGGAGGAAAATTGTACACATACGGTATGTCTTCTGCTGCTCCTTCTTCAAAGCGTTCTTTGCTCAAAGCATTCTTTGCTTTTAGGAAACGTCCACGTTTTGACCCGATGAAAATGATGTCAAGAAATCAAGGTGTTTTCGGTGTTCATATGGGAACATGGCCTGATGAAGATGTCATGACCGAACAAATGGAACGCATTGTTAATGGAATTAAAGAAGGCGTCCTCGACCCAATTATAGACTCCGTATTTGATGCACGTGATGTTGCAGAGGCTCATCAATACATACATGATGGAAAAAACATCGGCAAAGTATTGTTACGTTTTGAAGAGTAGGAGAGATTGAAATGAAGGCATCAATGACTGGGTTTGACGTTCGGGCTGTTTCCCAAGAGCTTGATTCATGGGCAGGCGCCTATGTCAAGAAAGCCTACATGCCTCATTACGAACAAATTGTTCTTCGTATTAATCCAAAAGAATCTGACCAGTTTGATTTGGTCATTGTACGAGGACAGCGCGTATACACATCTCAGAGGGATCGACCAATGCCGATGACGCCACCTCCGTTTGCAATGGTTCTGCGCAAACATCTCAAGAATGCTCGACTAACTGGTGTTGAACAACTTGGCTTTGATCGAGTTCTTCTTCTTAGATTCGATACAAAGCATGGAAAGCGTTCCCTCAGTGTTGAACTCTTCCGAGACGGAAATGTCATTCTGATGGATGAAGATGATGTCATCATTCAGCCTCTTACGCACGCAAGTTATGCTGGAAGAACCATCAAGAAAGGAGAGGTATACATCCCTCCACCTGCTGCAGTGGACCCTTACACATTAACTCCTGATGTGATCAGTGATATCTTCGCGGATTCCGATCGGGACTTGGTTTCGACTCTTGGAGGTAAAATCAATCTTGGAGGTGTGTATGCAAATGCAGTATGTGAACACGCAGGGCTTGAGCCAAACAGTCCGACTACAGATGCAGATGCAAGTGTCGTTCACAATTCTTTGGCCCATTTCTTAGATGAATTAAAAACTACAAAACAAGGCTACCTTATCATAAAACCCACTGAAGAACATACTGCTGAGGCGCTACATACAATCGCTTCAATGAAAGGCCATGATGCTGCTGCAAATGGTGTCATCCGAGAGACTGCAAAAGAAGCGACACCACTCTTACTACCCGCTCATTCAACCTCAATCTACATTGAATATCCAACACTCACGTCAACCATTGATGCTTGGAAAGGTCATCACGATGCAAATGCGTTAGCACGGCGTGAACGGGAAAAACTCGATGCTGCAGCACCTGGGAGAGGGCATTCAACTAATGTTGAGCGCCTTGAACGACGACTAAAACAGCAAGAAAAAGCGCTCGAAGGTTTTGCAAAGAAGATCGAAAAACAACAAGCGATTGGTCATGCGATTCAATCGAATTGGACGCATGTTGAAACGATTTTACAACAAGCAAATGAAGCACTTGAAACAAAAGGCTGGAAGGCAATTCTATCTGGATTAAAAGAAAATCCATGGGTTGATTCAGGCAATCCCGCGGAACGAACAATGATGGTTCGTCTTCCTGACGAAAACGGAGAACCGGGACTGGTTTTCACGCTCTCTCTTGATGAAACCGTTCATCAAAACGCACAACGATATTTCCAATCCGCCCGGAAACAGAAAGACAAAACTTCAGGGGCTACAACAGCTCTTGCTAACACGAAGGTTGAATTCAAGAGAGCACAGAAAAAAGAGGCGAAACAACAAGCAAGTGGGCGGCTTCAAACTGTTCGTCGGAGTAAACGATTGTGGTTTGAACAACATCGCTGGAGCATCATTTCCGGAGGCCATTTATTGGTTGGAGGAAAGGATGCGAAAGGAAATGATGCGATTGTCAAGAAGCACCTTTCTGGAGGGGACATGTACCTTCACGCAGATATTCATGGTGCCCCAAGTTGTAGTCTCAGAGCTACACAAGGATTTGCAATCGATGAAGAGCCATTCGAACAGTTGCCTCCTGGAGTTGCTTCCTATCGAATCGTCGATAAACTCGGTGATGAGAGAATTACGGACGAGAAATTGGAAGAGGCAGCCACACTCGCTCTTTGCTGGAGCCGAGCATGGAATGGCGGTGGCGCTCATGGAACTGTCTTCGCAGTAAAGCCTGCTCAAGTTTCCAAGTCTGCGCAGACAGGGGAATATGTCGGCAAGGGAGCATTCATTGTTCGTGGACAGCGTCAATGGTTCAAGGATTTGGATGTTCAAATGGCGGTTGGGCTTGTTGCAATCAATGGAGTCCCACTCCTTCTTGGAGGAACGGTTTCAACAATCAAAGAACGCTGTGAACGATACGCAATTCTTTCACCTGGACGAACCAAAAAAGAAGCACTGGCGAATAGGATCTACAAAGCAACTGGATTACGAACTGATGATATTCTATCCATTCTTCCTGGTCCTTCTGAAATCATTGAAGATATTGGTATCTTCACTCCTTTCCGTCAAGAGACAGAAGAAGAGTGATTATTCTTCATTCTCATTTCGAACAAAAGCTATTGCCACGATGGTGAGAAGCATCATGGTTTGAACCATTCCGATTGGGAATGGGAGCGTTTCAGATATTTCTTCTGAATCTGAACCATCTGTCGAACCCATATCTGATTGTGAATAATCATCTGCCTTGATCATGAACCAATCAAGATCCCTCGGCAAATCTGCGCTTAGGAATTCGTGACTCTCTTGATTTACGAGGAAATCATCTTCAATTCGGACACCAAACCATCCATCGAGGTAAATCCCCGGCTCAATGGTTATCGCATCCCAAACAGCGAGTGGTTGTTGATTGTATGAAAGTCCGAAGAGAGGATCATCCGTTCCACCTGAAAGCAAAGGAGGTTCGTGGACGCAAACGCCATACCCATGTCCGAGACTATGGATGAAATATTCTCCATAACCTTGCTCTTCGATATGCGTACGGGCGATATCGTCAAGTGCCCAAGCAGGCGTTCCTGCTTCAATAAGTGGGAAGGTTAGGTTTTGAGCATCATAAACGGCCATATACACTTCAATAATTGTCTCATTTGTGGTAGGACCGACGCTGTATGTTCTCGTGATATCACTTACCCAGTCGTTAACACGTGCCCCAAGGTCAACAACGACAATATCTCCGACTTCGACGACTTTAGGTCCTGCTCCGTGATTATCAGGATCACCATGAGGGATTGCTCCATTTGAACCAGAAGCTACAATCGTATCGAAACTTGGCCAGTCGGGGTTAGAGCCATTCTCAATCATTGCTCTATCAATCTCTGCGGCTATTTCTTGTTCCGTCAGAACCTCTCCCATGAGTACACGCCATAGCGTATGCCTAGCAGTCTCCTGACCGATACTTCCTAATCGAACTGCCTCTCGAATAGATTCATCTTTATCAGGAGAGATTCCAGTTGGAGAAGGGAATTTTCCGCTGAGCAAACGGGCTGCTTCAGTTTCACATGCAGTCGCTGTAGGTACAACAAGTACCATGACGAGGAACAGTCCTACAAGCCAGCGCATGATTCATCCACGCACTTCCAAGCAATGAACCCAACGATGACCTCATCTGCGAACATACATCGCAACAGCATTGCCGCCACCGAGGCAAAGCGTTACGATTCCTGTCTTTGAATCAAGCCTTCGCATAACGCCGAGCATGGTAATGAGGCAACGTGTCCCACTTGATCCTAGTGGATGGCCAAGACTGACTGCTCCACCGTGTAGGTTGAATCGATCATGAGGAATACCGACTTCTTGAGCGACGGCACAGGATGCTGAAGCAAACGCTTCGTTGTGTTCGTAAACATCAACATCCAAAACGTCAAGATCATTTCGTTCAAGTAAATTCTTGACAGCAGGAATAGGAGCGCTCATCACACGTTCTGGTTCAACACCCGCAGTACAATAATCTTCAATTGTTGCAATAATTTCCCATCCCTGTGATTTAGCAAATTCTTCGCTTGTTACAAGAACGGCGCTTGCCCCGTCATTGAGGGTACTCGCATTTCCTGCAGTTACGATTCCATCTTTATCGAAAACTGTTCGAAGTGTTGAAAGATGTTCTACAGATGAATCTGAACGAATCCCTTCATCTCGTTCGAGAAGCAGTGGTTCGCCTCTACGCTGAGGAATTTCAAGAGAAAACGTCTCCCAATCGAACCATCCTTCTTCCCAAGCTTTGGATGCTTTCATGTGGCTTTGAACTGAGAAAGCATCTGCTTGTGCTCTATCAATCGAACATTCCCGAGCAACGACTTCTCCAGTGTTGCCCATGTGCATGTCGTTGTAGACATCCCAGAGTCCGTCATGAATCATTGAATCGATCAGTTTGGAATCACCCATTTTCTTTCCTTTTCGTTGCCCATTCAGCAGTTGAGGAGCGTTGGACATGCTTTCCATTCCACCCGCGATAACAACATTATGTTCGCCCATTCGAATGCTTGTTGCTGCGTTCATGACCGCTTTGAGAGAAGAACCACACACCATGTTGATGGTAACACATGATGTTGAAACTGGCAATCCTGCACCCAGAGCAACTTGTCGAGCAGGAGCTTGTCCTACTCCAGCCTGCAACACTTGTCCCATCAGGACCTCATCAATGATGCCAGAGGAAGGGCTGATGTCCATTCGTTGACACAGTTCTTTCACTGTTGCAACGCCTAAATCAACAGCACTCATCGATGAGAGTGCCCCCATAAATCGGCCGATGGGTGTTCGTGAGACTCCGCAGATGACAGCAGTGTGTTGACTCATAATACTTGGAAACGGAACGACCACTTGAACATACGCATGCTCTTCTTTCGAGGCCACAAAAGCATTGATGAACTCAACCACGTGGCACGGACATGGGCAAATTCAAAACTGAAATGAAGACCACACGAAACGCAGATGAAATGAGAGGAGTAGAGGTTGAAATCGACTTCACAAGTAACGCTCTAGCCTCCATCCTTTACCGACAAGGAGAGACGGTTGTTCTCGCTTGTTGTACCAAGGAAGCACGATTACCAGGATGGTTTCCGCGAGATTCCAATAAGGGGTGGGTCCATGCAGAATACTCACTCCTTCCAGGTTCAACTGATTCTCGATTTCGAAGAGAACGCCGTGGTGCAAAGGGAAGAACACAGGAAATTGAGCGTCTTGTTGCTCGTTCTCTAAGAGCGGGTGTCGATTTGGAAGAACTTGGCCCTGTTGCACTGAATGTCGATTGTGACATTCTGAATGCTGATGGTGGCACACGTTGTGCTTCAATCACTGCAGCTAATCTAGCACTCCGATTAGGCATTCGTCGTTTGATTGCGAATGGGCAATGCCTTCCAAAGCATCTACGCCCGACTGAAGATCAGCGACGTTCTGGATGGAGCGCTCCATCACTCTCTGCTGAAGAACAGCATGAACACGAAATGCGCGTCTTACCTCATGATGTTGCAGCAATTTCCGTCGGACTTATCGATGGGAAGACCTATCTTGATCTTGATTACATTCTCGATTCGAATGCCGATGTTGACATGAACGTTGTCAAAATCAGCAACGGTTCTTTCGTTGAAGTCCAAGGTACTGGCGAAGAAGCCACGTATCAACGCGAAGAACTCGAAGCACTCCTTGATTGTGCAGAAATTGGCTTCGCTTCCCTCTTTGAAATGCAGGCAAGTGTCTTGTCCGGTCAAGAGTGAGCAACGAAGACTTGAAATCCCACGCCACGTGGGCCAAACGAAAGGGTTGGTAGCTTAGTTGGGAGAGCGCGGCACTGAAGATGCCGAGGTCGCCGGTTCAAGTCCGGCCCAACCCACCTTTCACCCGTTTTCATCAATGGGTTCATTTGTAGTAACCTGTGTGCACACCACATGGGAGAGGCGATTGTTGGTGAGGAATTGCCGAAAGAGGCGCCCGAACCAGAATCTAAGAGTGATTCGTTGCTCAAGGAACTCAATGAAATCCGTCGCAGACGCACTGATGGCGACAATCGCAGCATGTTTGCAAAGAAGGAAAATCCTGTCCTATTCGTAGGCGTTGTCTATGGAATTCTCTATGGCGCACTTATTCTTTCAATGTCATCTGGTATGCTTGGACAATCAACAGCAATGGATCATGGAGCCTCGACAACATTCCTCGACATAGGCGATGAATGTAACGAGATTGATGACTTACCATGGATCCACATATTCCCTAATGAGGATTCTGAAGTCTTTTCTCTTAATGTTTACAACTTGCCAGCAGGCTTTGCTGAATTGACCTACAACATCGTGGAAGAAGGAACTTCAAGTTCTTCAAACCCGAGTATGACAACGCGACTTCTCGAAGATGAAAACAACCGAGTCCATGCAAAAGCCGATTACAGCAACCTTGAGGAAGGAAATTACGTTGTTTCGTTGTCCATCGAGATGTATGAAACAAAAGAAGATGCGGAAAATGAATCGGTTCAACCAATGATGGAAGAACTACAAAAGTCAGTTGATTTTGAACTCGATATTACAACCAAAGGATTTGCATTCCTCCCATTCGGAGGAGATGAAACTGTTCGTGAAGTGCGTATTACTGATGCTGGTCCTCGGTCGTGCTGGTCTGTTCAGGAACTAGGTAATTGGGGATATATCCTTCTCGTTGCCGAGTTGGGCGGTGGTCGTGAAACCGCTATGCTTGCTGGTGGTGCTGCGGGAATCCCAGCATGGTGGATGGCTTTCAATTCCCTTTCTTTGTCTGTTTTCTCACTCTTGATTGCTTACCCAATCATGTACAAGGTATATCATCAAGAAGCGGATGACATTCTATCACGGAATCACATCATTCGGCTCGTGGATGATATTATTTCAAAGTGTGAACGACGATTGGGAATCTCCATTGACCATGAATTAGCAAAGATCGAGCCAAGAGACCTGTCAATCGATATTATGGTTCCATACAAGAACACGGAAAATACACTCAGCGATAGCAAAACAGTACGTGATGAAATATTAAGAGAAGTTCTTGAAGAGTTTGCTCTCTTCCACGTATTCAAACCAGTTCAACTCACAGTACGAAGTATTGGCTCCAACCAAGCAATTGATTTTGATTCAGGAGTTGGGATTGGAGTCGGCGATCGAGACGATGAGGAATCTCCAGAAAACTACACGTCATTCTTTGAGGAACTTCACTCTCTTTCCCGAATTGAAGATGAAGTTCGAGATTCATTGGACTTGTTCTTTGTTCGAGATAATACGTTGAAACTCGAAAACGCTGTCATTACAAGCGATGACCGAATTGTCTTCGTGTCAATCATTTTCAAACCAACAACACGATTTGCGTATTTCCGTTACAAGCGACTTGCGTCTGAAGTTGAAGATGAACTCCGCTCGTATATTTCTGAAAGGAACAAAGATTTGCTTACCTCTCAAGAATTGATTGTAAAGGCGAGAAACCAAGTCTCAACACTCGCAGATCGCTCTGGAGCGGGACGTGTCGAAACGAAGGGAGACAAGGATGAGCGCATTGCTGCTGTAGCCCGCCAGGATGGTTTTGGTGGACGAATGCTGCAAACAAAATTACTGGGAGATATTCTCTCAACTGTGGAATATACTGCAAACGAGAAGCGTGAGATGATCAACAAATGGGGCTTCTGGGGACTCATTGTCTTTGTATGGATTCCATTCATGGCATCAGGAGTTCTTGTTGGAGCTATGCTTGGATTGCTTTCAAGAATGAAATTCATGCGTGTCCTCATAGCAACAATGGTTGGTGGGTTTATTGCATCAATTACATGGGCATATACTGCAGAAGGAATTGTCAGGATTATGCACAAGTACAAACTTGAGGCTGTTATTCCAATCATCATTATTGTATTCATCTTAGCCGCAATTCTTCACATCCGCTCAACAAAGAATCGTCGACAAACCGAATTGTTTGAAGATACATTGCTGGATAATTTCCACAATGACATCAAGGAAAAGTATGGATCAAACTAGGTTGGATAACATGGATTCAACAACATTGCTCAATGGCCGTAACGGACACGTTGGAGAACCAGCGATAATAGGTATTCTAGTGGCCTCAGATCGTGCTCATTCAAAGGAGTATGAAGATGAAGGGGGCCCTGCAATTCTTGAATTTTTGAAAGAGGCCATTGCATCACCTGTTGAGGTTCATTACAGGTGCATCCGTGATCAGCAAGAGATTATTGAAGAGGTGCTAATTGAACTCGTGGACAGTACTGGTTGCAATGTCATCGTAACGACAGGTGGAACTGGCCCCGCGGTTCGAGACGTTACTCCCGAAGCCACAGAACATG
>JAKMFY010000297.1 GCA_022425185.1 Candidatus Poseidoniaceae archaeon
GAATGGCATATGCCAATGATGGAGATCGACTCCAAATCGATGTCGATGGTAACGTCACGTTCTATCGGCGAAATGAACACGGTTGGAAACAACACAACCTAACGCATCATTGAAGTGTAATGTCATCAAGGCGCAGGTATGCAATCAAAGTGTGCATACGTTCTCATCGGCCTATTGATGTGCTCCGTAATGATTCCAGGCATACATGCTGCCGAAGGCAGAGATGCACCGCAGTGCCTTTCAGTAGGTGAATCAACGCTCTCGACTCAAGTTGCTGTAGCAAACGACGCATGCATGCGTTTTGACCTTGGAACACTCCAACCTGGAGATGTGTATGAATTCTCGATTACTGTCATTGATGACGCCCTTGACGTTCTTATTTTCGATGAATCAGGATTGCAGCCTTACCTCTTAGGCCAGTCATATCGTTCCTCGTTCCAACAAGTTCCCTCGACCGAATCAGCAAATGGAGCATACGAATTTCATTGGAAAGTACCCTCTTCAATCAATGCAAAATCATGGACAGTAATCATCGATAACCTTGCTCATGATGGTGATCAAGGACAAGGAGACCAAGGCGGTGTGGATGGACGAATTTCCATGACTGTCACAGAGTTAACAGATACTCCTTGGACTCCGTTTCACGACATCATAGGCATCATTCCAGATGGGTACCTCACCCTTCTCGAGGGGACATCTCTGCAACTTGAGGAAGGAACAACAATCGCCGTAACTGCTTGGTCCCTTCAGGGATTTGCAGATGTCTATCTGCAAACGGATTCGATGAATGCAAACTATCTTTCTGGTCAATCAAATGTAGCCTTGACAGGAGCTTCCCTTCTCGCTGTTGATGGAACTTCTTCGTTTAGCTGGGTTGTTCCATCAGCTCTTGCTAATCAACCTCTCAAGTTAATTGTTGACAACACGGATGATTCTGACGGGCAAGGAGATGGCTCAACAAATCTGCGAGTATCAATCCGCGTCCAATTCGTTCCTGTTATTCAAGCACAATTTGTCGCAGAAAATACCACGATTCCAATGAATACCTTGGTTGGATTTGATGCTTCTTCAACCCCAAATGATCTTGGCCAAATTTCTCAATATACTTGGGATTTCGACTCAACAATTGATGCTAATGATGATGGCGATTTCATCAATGATGTCGATGCAATCGGCCTTACCTCTGAAGCACAGTGGGCTTCTCCGGGAGAGAGGACCGTTACGTTAACTGTTCTTGGACAGAATAGTTTTGATCGTCAAGAACAAATCATTACTGTGAATGATATTATCAATCCAGTGCCCCGAATTACGGGAACAACCGCTTCTTCTTCTTCCGCTACCCCCATTTCTGGAGGATGGCGCATCGCTTACGCCAATACACTTGTTTTGACATGCAACTCAAGTTCTGATGACGATGCAGTTTCTGCTTGTTCATGGTCTCTTGATGGCTCACCCTACAATCAACAGACAACCGTTTCTTTCAATTGGAGTACGATTGGAGAACACGTCATTGGCCTGACTGTCTTTGATGCGAGTGGCAATAGTGCTTCAACCCAGGTTGATGTTCGAGTTGTTGATGGTTCAATTCCAGCTATTGACGACACAAACTTCGAACCAAAAAAATCACTTGAAGAGGGTCAAATTTACACCTATTCAATCAATGCAAATGATGTATATGACTCTGCAGCAAACCTTCGATATCACTGGGACACCAACCCATCAAAGGATACCGATCAAAATGGTAATCCAAGAGATGATCCTGATTTCATAGGATCTAACGTTGATTTATTCTTCGATACAACGGGGACAAAGACTGTTGTCGTGACAGTCTTTGATGCTTCGAACAACACAGACTCTCGTTCCTTCACAATTGTGGTTGAGGAATCTGTCGAATCGAGCACAAACTTTGGATTAATTGCCGTAGTGCTGTTCATTTTTGTTGTAACCTTATCGATATCTTTCATCGGATACCGTCGCTGGCAGTCTTCGATTGCTGTTGGTTTGCTTACAGGAAGAGGACTTTCAGATACTGAAGCAAAGGCCCACATGACAATGGTAAGCCAATCCCAAAAGATGCCACTCTTTGCTAAAGCCATTCAACTTGCAGGACTTGATGTCGGGGAAGTTGTTACCCAAGATCAACAAGAACAAGCTCGTAAAGAAGCAGAACTTCAATCGATTTATGGGACCGGAGAAATCGAAGAAATTCCTCAGGCTCAGTTTGCGCCAAAGAGAGAAATTAGTCAAGCGAGTTCGCAAGCAGCGGCAGAGGCAGCGGCTTTGTTCTTCGATGACGCCCCGCCAGCCCCGGCACCTGCAAATATGACTCAGGACCCTGATGATGCCCTTCTTGAGGAACTCGGTTCGAAGAATGAAAAACCTCCTCAGACGCCTCAATCAGGAGGTATACAATTGCCTGAAAATATGACTCCTGCAGTGGAAACCCCTCTTCCAACTCCAGAAGTTGTGAAAGAAGCAGAACCGTCAAACTTACTCAAGGGCTCTTGCAACAGTTGTTCTTTGAAATTCCAAGTGCCTATGCCTGCCGGTGTCAATGAAGCAATTGTCGTATGCCCATCGTGTTCTGAAGAACAACTCTTCCAACGGTAAATACGAGCATAGGAATCAATCGTTGTTTACGCAGTTCGGGGATGGGTTCAGATACCAGTTCCTTCACCAATATTCATGGTCGAAGAAGCGATTCGTTTGATTCGTCCTGGCCTTAAGCAGCCAAAAAGAGGACGGCTCGCCTTTTTTCTTGTTCTTGTAATGCTTATTCCCCTGTTTCAGCCAGTTCAAGCCGATATCACTGTACGGCAAGATGATTTTGACCTCTTAGAGACGCTTTCAGATGTGATGGCGTTACAAGAATCCAGCGATGATTCTGTTGTTGCTGCGGGTTCCTCGACTTCAGCTTTAGCGTTGGTTGAAGCAGCGAAAAGAGAGAGTCAAGCAGGAGATCCACTTGATGATGCTACGCAATATCTGAACAATGTTGAGTTGAGAGATACAAGTCCACTCGCTGAAGATCATCCACGACCTTACGAGATTCTTTTGGATACGAATTCTCAACCAGATGGTTGGCCAAACAACCTTCTTCAGACATTATTCTCGCTTGAAGCAATCTCTTTGACAGACCCGCTTGCGGTTGGAATCAATACCTATGCTTTGTACGTTAATTTCTCAAGTCGGAATTCTGGTCCACAATTTGAGACCTGGTCATACGGGACGTTTACTGGTGAGTTATTCGTAGGAACAGATTTGGTTTTGTTTGAAAATTTCATCGATATCGATGGAGATAATGTCGATGACGTTTCAATATCCCTCACTGTACTCGGTCTGCTCCAACTCAATCAAGGATTTGGATTTGAACCTCCATTGGATCCTCTCAATCCTTTCAGTGCAGTGCCAGATACGATTTGGCTCCGACCAACATTCCAATGGAAGATTAATCAACTCAACGAGAATGATCCACTATGGGATGAAATGGCTCATATGGAAATATCCTTGTTGAAGGGTCTTGCATTTGATTCAGCAGTTCAAGATTCACAATCCTATGCCTTGGTTCTCGATACAAGGTTAACCCAACCACCAAGCGATTTCAGAGTTGAAGTTGGGATTCAGGAATTTAGATTTAGTATATCCGGGGCTGTCACGAACATTGTTCAACTTCTCACTGATTTCGTCGGAGGTGGTGCTTTACCTGCAGATGCATTGACGCTGACATCTGTTTCAGCACCGTATGCTATTAGTATACGGAATCCTAATTCCGACGCATCTAATCTTCAAACTGAGTGTGATACAGAATATTATGACGTCATCAACGACCATGGTGCTGCAAGTGAATTTCACAAATGTGGATTTGGAGTTGGAATAGGTTTCATAGAATTCGATGAATTGGATGTAAACGGTCAAGCAGATATCATTGATATGGGCTACATCGATGTTGGATTCCATCCTGAACGAGGTTCCAACGAATTGCCAGAAGAAGTCGATCTAACGCTGAGAAATGACAATCTTGGAGATAATACATTCGACACAGTTGAACTTTACAGTGATACTGGTGCAGATCTTTGGCTTCATTACTTTGAAGATCGCAGTAACACAATTGAAGGCGGAACCTTCGGAAACATTACGGATTCTCGGCTTTGGATACGCGGCCTGCCTTCTGGAACACTCCCTCAAGAAGAAATAGATGCTATTTTCACGACAATTGGAGAAGCTCCAGGAAGTGTCAATCTTCCAGGAGATATGCCAGACAGACTATCATTTATCATTGCAATTAAGAATTTCTCTGGAGATTCAAGTACGAATCAAAACGACCTCACTCTCCCTATCAACCCTGCAGCACCTCCCGTGACGTTGATTATGATTGCAGGAACGGAACGAATCAAATCATTGACCTATGACTCAACAATGAAGCGGGGAGGCTATGAGAACGACGTTAGTTCGATTCGTATTTCTGTTTCCAATCTTCCCGAAGTTCTCATTTTGAAAGGAAGTTTCCAATTGTCTGAAACAGGTGTTTCTCGGGTTAATTTCAACAATCCGAATCTCAATACAATCTCCCAACTTCTCGACAACGCTTTATTGACGTTGGTTGAGATTGTTCTCGATTTGGGATCTATTCTCAACGGACTTCCTGATGCGATTGTTGGTACTGCAGGAACTTCTGGAGGCTCGATTGAAGTCCTCTGTTTAACTCAAGTAAAACAAACATGGAATGATGGTTCTGTACGCGGCCCAAGTGGGTTGGGTGAAATCGCTTTAGCAATTGGCAGTAGTGATCATCCTTGGTTTACTTCTTCCGACCATATTCTTCTTTCCGAGGACACCTCGATTGCTACGATAGCAGGAAGAGATGGCCCCGTCACTCCTCTTGTCCCGATTGCTATGAGCATACGCGTATCAAACATATCGAGAGTGTTCCAATCATTTGATGCAATTACAAGCGAGAGAACGCTTGAATTAATTGGTCAACAATCCGGTGCCCTGTTGATTGGACATATTCGTCACAATGGAGATGATTTGGTCAATGTAACGAGCCAATCTGCCCGTATCTCTAACCGGCCAAGTGACCTGACTGTTGTACAAGATCCGAGCAAACTCGTTTACTCTGCAAGTGAACCGATTGGAACCATCACATATGGTGGTCAAGAGGGCAAACAACGCAATGCGATTCGACTTGAAGGCTTGCCGTCAGCCTTCCAGTTAAATCTAGGCGATTCAATCGGCTTTGCTGCTGATACGCCAATTGACTCGATTACAGTCCAAATGACCAACGCTACTACGCCGTTAACAATGGACGGAGATCATTTCAGGTTCTGGGTAAATACCGATACATCAGAGGCTTCTTTGAGTACACGTATTTCCAACGTCCAGTCTGTCCAACGGTTCTCTCCTCTTAATCCGAATTCAACTGGTCCAGAAGGAAGCGCACGATATTCCCTCCAAAGGCAAATTTCAACCCCGTTCAATATTGTAATGGAAGATGCCAGTAATTATGACGATCAATTCCTTGGTCTAAATGGAATGATGAGACTTGATCCATTGCCAGCAAATTTAGAAATTGTTCTTCCGAGTGATGTTGATTCAAGCGGTATTGAATTGCCAGACTTCGGTGAGGGAGAAGGTGTTGAAGCCCTTTCATTCTTCCTTGGCGATGTTGTTGATCTTGGGAGTTTAGTCAACGATCTCGTGTACGGACTTGTGGCTGATATTGGCGATTCCTCGGGAGAGCAAGCCGATGTTGCTTATGGATTAGATATGGTGACTGGTGAAAGTTTCGACCTTGTAGCTGACATGCGCAAAGGTTCCGTCCCTACCGGTACACCCGACTGGCAACATGGTCTTGATTTACAAGCAACAGAGCGAACAGTACTAGATTTCAATCTCTCCCAGCTTCCAGAATTTACTCAATCAAGTCGAACCATAGTATCTGATATTCTGACTGACTACATCATCGATGAGTCCGAAGCAGAAGTTCTTCGAGAGGAATTTTCTCAAGCAAATCTTAGCATAGCAAATGCGTTGATTGAACTTCTTGATGATGGCCTGATCACCGAAAGAG
>JAKMFY010000003.1 GCA_022425185.1 Candidatus Poseidoniaceae archaeon
GATGTTACTCGGTCAGGAGCGAACTCTTGAGTAGAGATATCGTTGTATTGTGAACGACTCTTTGCACGTTGTGCGCTTGCTTCATCCAAAAATTCTGGGTGGGTTGTATTGTGATAACCCATGCCCAATTTCTTTGGGAACAATTTACCCATGAGAGGGAATGTTCTCAAGGCAGTAATCAGAGTGATCTTAAACGGATACCAGAAGAGATTTCGGAAGTTCGGTTTTGCTTGAGGGTGTGTTGGCATATTCAATCACCTCAGTCTTGCCCAGGAATATGGGTACCCGCGGGCTGCACTGTCTGAACGTGATACATACGTTCTTCGCGTTCGTTCTTGCCCGTATCATTGAGCAATAGGAAGAAGATAGCAAGCCAAAGGATTGTGGTCACTGCTGGGATAAGGAATGGGATTCCAAACGCTTCCCATGCAGTTCCACCAGCAACAGTGTCTGACATTCCTTCAAGATCGAAGAGATACAGTCGGTACAATGCTGCAAGAACAACTTGTAAGACTGCAAGTGGAAGAAGCATTCTCCAACCAAATTCAAGGATTTGGTCTGTACGAATACGTGCAAGAGAGAATCGAGCCCATACGAAGACGATGAGGAAGACAAGCCATGCCTTGATCAGAACAACCAATGCACCTGGAATCAACAAGTACGCATCTCCCAAGTACGGGATTTGACCGATTGTTCCTTGGAATGGAAGATGCCATCCACCAAGGAAAAAGTGAGTGAAAAGGAAACATGCAGCATAGGTACGGATATATTCTGCCATGAAAAGCATACCAAATCGCATACCGCCGTATTCAGTCCACCATCCTTCAACCAGTTCAGCTTCCGCTTCTGGCATATCGAATGGAACACGTTCAACTTCTGCAATCATGGTGATAAGGAATAGTGCTGCACCGAGAGGCATCAAGAAAAGGTTCCACGCACCAGCAGTGTGTTGGAAGTGAACGCTGTCAATGATGTTGAACGTACCAGTCAACATTGCAACTGCAAGTAATGACAACAGGAGTGGAATCTCGTATGCAGTCAGTTGTGCTGCGGAGCGAATACCACCGATAAGCGTATACTTGTTGTTTGAAGCCCAACCAGCAAAGAAGACACCGATTGGAGCAATTCCGAAGATAGCGATGATGTAGAGAATAGAAAGGTCAGGATTTGTTGCATACATGCCACTGGAAAGTGGAATCATACCAAGGATGATGAGCGTCGTTGAAACAATAAGGAACGGTGAAACCTCGAAAATAAGTTTGTCAGCACGACGTGGAACCATGTGTTCTTTGACAAGGAATTTCATTCCGTCTGCAACGTTTTGGAAGAATCCAGGAAGGATGCTTAGCCCCATCCATGAACGGTTGTTGACACGATCTACTGTTTCGAATTCTTCAGAGCGGTTTCCAAACCGCTTGTTCAACCATTTGTTGACTGCACCAACTGGACGTCCGAGACCGAACGGGAGCATGTTCCACCATTCTCCGCCAGTGACGCCGTTTTCTCCGACCCAGAGGGAACGAAGTGCGGTGGTTGCACCACGGCGATCATTCATACGAGCAACCGCTTTTCTCTCAATCCATAGAATTGCGAATTGCGAGAAGAATAGAAGTAAGAACACAATGTTAACCACTGCAAACGTTCCAAGACCGAACGCAATGTTTGAGGAACTGTCTTCGAGAGGAGTCCCTTCTAGTCCAGAGGTAACCAAATCATGAACAAGACTATCCTCGCCAATGAACAAACTTCGTAGGTCATACTTGTCATCCATAGTATCACCTCAACGATCGGTTTCTCCGATACATGGGTCAAAGCTTCCCATGATTGCAGGAATATCTGCAACTTTGTAGCCAATCATTGTCTTTGCAACGTATGGAATTGTAATGAACATAGGAGAACGGATGGAGAGTCGGTACGGATTCTTTCCACGGCCATCTCCACCACCTTGAATGTAGAATTGAGATGCACCACGAGTACATTCGTAGTTACTGAATCCAGTTGCGCCTTCTGGCGCACGGGTTGGAGCCTTGGTGAGAATCATCTCATCGCCTTGACTGTAGTGTGTGTTTGCACCACCAGGAATCTTATCCAATGCATCAAGAACCATTTTGCAGGACTGGACCATTTCTTCCATTCGAACACGGTATCGGTCGTAGCAATCCGCACCCTTGACCGAAGTTGGCTTCTCAACAGCCGGCTCCCAGTCGACTTGGTCATAGACCGAGTATGGATGAGCCCAACGAACGTCGTAGTTTACACCTGCAGCACGAATGTTTGGTCCAGAAACGCCTGAATTCACCATGTCTTCTGCTCGAGAATAGCCAACTCCTTGGAGACGAACAAGCCAGATGGTCGATTGATCAAGCATCATTTCGTATTCTTTGATTCTCTGCTCGAACAATTTGACCTTTGCACGTGTTCTGTCAGCAAATCCAACAGGCAAATCACGCTTGACACCACCAATTCGAGGATAGTTGTAGTGCATTCGTGAACCACCAAGTTCTTGCAATAGATCGAGGAACATTTCTCTGTCTCTCATGCACCATGTCATGAGAGTAAGGTTTCCGATATCTGGCCCGAATGCTCCAAGCCACATGAGGTGAGAAGCTAGTCTCTGAATTTCTGCGGAGATAAGACGAATGTATTCCGCTCGCTCCGGAACTTCGACTTCGAGAAGGTCTTCAGCAGCGTAAATGTAGGAGTTTGCCCAAGTCATTGCACTGACGTAGCAGAGTCGGTCACAATAAGGTGTAACTTGGGTGAAATCGCGTGCTTCTGCAATCTTTTCTACACCACGATGAATGTAGCCAAGTTCTGCTTCGGTATCGACAACGGTTTCACCATCGACCTTTACACGAAGTGTCCAAAGACCATGCGTCATTGGATGTTGAGGTCCCATTGTAATCCACATTTGTGCCATAATATCACCTCACTTTACCCGGCCCTCATCTGCCGGCTTGCGCACGAAACCTTGTGCGTCATCATACATTTCATTGAAATCATGATATCGAATTTGATGTTGCTTTTGCAAGGGATGGAATCCTTCTGGACTGTCGTGTGGATTGAGGACACGATGCATGTTTTCATGGCCTTCGAACTGAATTCCAACAAGATCCCAGGTCTCTTTTTCATTCCAATCTGCTCCAATCCATATCGATTGAACACTTGGCACAACTGGTTCTCTAGTTTCAGGAAGATCGATAAGAACTTCAACTTCGAGTGGTATGTCCATTCCTTCTAGGCTTTCTGCCTTAAGAACATCAGAAGTAAACGGTTCAACGTCACGAATTGGTTGCCGTAGGAAATGGTATGCAACGCCCCATGTGCGATCTCCACCTTCTGGATAATGTGTTCCAGTAATCATTGAGCAGTAATTGATTCCTGCATCGAATCGCATC
>JAKMFY010000014.1 GCA_022425185.1 Candidatus Poseidoniaceae archaeon
CATCCTCTGTCTATAAGCGAAAAAGACAACGGCCTTACAATGGAGATTATCGCTCCAGCAACAGTTCTAGGAGTTCTGCTAGCCTTGATTTTCATGCGTAGAAGTTACAGATTTGAACGCTGGGAAGGCGCATGTTTGGCTCTATTTTACCTTGTTTTCTTGGTTGTTTTGCAACTCAATCGTTAGTTGAAACGAAATCAAGACTTATGTTTGGCCGCTCTGTGGGGTTGACATGGTCGACTTCCAACTCGATGAAATGCAAGAGATGCTTCGCGAACTTGCTCATGAATTTGCAGTGGATGAAATCCGTCCCCATGCTGAGCATTGGGATGAAGAATCCGTTTACCCAAAAGAAGTCATCCAAATGGCTCATGAGATGGGATTACTCAATCTACACATTCCAGAGAAATACGGTGGACCTGGACTTGGCTGCATGGAAGAAGTACTTGTCAATGAAGAACTTGCTTGGGGTGACCCTGGTTTTGCTACTGCTGCTTACGCAACCGCTCTGGCTTGCGCTCCAATCATAACTGGTGCAACTGAGGCTCAGAAGGATATCTGGCTGCGAAAGGTTGCTGAAGAAGGTGCTCTCGCATCCTATGCCATTACAGAACCTGGTGCGGGATCAGATGTTGCAGCCATCAAAACAACTGCGATTCGAGATGGAGATGAATACATTATCAATGGTTCAAAGATGTGGATTACTGGAGCAGGATATGCTGACTTCTTCTTCGTTCTTGCCAAGACAGACCTGGATGCAGGTTACAAAGGCATGTCAGGATTCATTGTTGAATCAAATAGAGAAGGCCTATCGCTTGGAAAGAAAGAAACCAATATGGGTCAGCGATGCAGCGATACCCGAAGTATTACGTTCGATAATGTACGGATTCCTGCCAATCAACTCGTTGGTGAAAGCGAATCCGGAGGTTGGATGAATGCTATGAGTGCTTTTGACTTGAGCAGACCAAACATTGCTGCACACGCAACAGGATTATCCAGAGCTGCCTACGAGCATGCTTTGCAATACAGTGGCGAGCGGCAAACATTCGGTAAAGCCCTCCACCACCATCAAGCAATTCAGTTCATGTTGGCTGATATGAAAACCGATATCGAAGCCAGTCGTATGCTGACTTGGAAGTCAGCCTCCGAAGCAGATGCAGGCGTCAAAAACACAGAATCAGCAGCTCATGCAAAGAGATTTGCATCTGATGCAGCCATGAAAATTTCAACTGATGCTGTGCAAGTCTATGGAGGATATGGCTACTCTGAGGAATACCCAGTTGCTCGCTTAATGAGAGCAGCAAAGGTCATGCAAATCTATGAAGGAAGTAGCCAAGTACAGCGAATGATCATCGGTCGTGAAATCACGAAGAATCTCTAGATTTTTTATCTTCTTGACGATCGATAGCTCTCATCATATGATCAACCATCTCCTCATAGGAAGGCGTATTTTGTTCATTAAGCTCACACTCCTCAGGTTTATTTAGAGTTGAAAACTCGTTTTGTTCTTCAAGTTCGATGATATCTATTTCGCTGTAGTATGATTCGAGCACTTCCCAGTCCATTTCTTCTTCATCATCATCAAATCCATGGAATTCCTGTTCATCTTCTCCCATGTCAATCATATCCTGTGTTACAATCATTTCATCTTGGAACGTGAAGATATGCTCCATCTTGTTTCGAGGACATACAATAAATTGGGCAACGAGCGGAATATCCATGGCTAATTCAATGTCATTACGTAGGCTAAGTGCAAGTGATGCCAACTTATCACCAATTGGAAGATGTGTTTTTTGTTCGTTAATGTTCAAGCAAAGACTAACTGTGAAATTAGAGTCTCTGGCTTCAATATCTTTCTTCCAAGCCGCACCAATGACTGATGTGGCCCATGTTTTTCCCCTCCTATTTGATTGGGCACTCAGGGCCGGATGATGTTCGTGCTGCTTGGCTTTCACCTCGTAATGCCTTCCCGAAGTCCCCTTGACTCGGACCTGAATTTTTCCTTCGGAATAGGTTTCCATCAAATGAAAGTGTTCCATTTTGCATATGCCTCTTAGGAACTCCATCGATTTTTCAAATGGACTCATGCTTTCTTCTGCTGACATAAAGATTCTAATCTTCGACTGTTTATGAACAGAAATCTGAATGTACTTGCCGCTTACGCATGAACATGGCCAAGCAAGTTGAGGTGTTAGTCCTAGCAGCGGGGCTCTCTCGAAGACTTGGTCAACCTAAGGCAATGATTGATATCAACGGAAATCCGTTGATTTATCATATCGTGAATCGCATTAAGCGGTCTGGAATGGCATCCATCACTTCAGTGACAAACAGTGAACTATTGGCAGATGTAATGCTTGCTAATCCAAGTGCAAATGTTGTTCTTAATCCGTACCCTGACTTAGGTCGTACAGAATCTATCCGATGTGGTATTCGTTCAATGATTGAGCGATTGGGTTCATTGCCTAAACGAGTCCTGATTGTTCCAATCGATCGACCTGGATGGGATG
>JAKMFY010000121.1 GCA_022425185.1 Candidatus Poseidoniaceae archaeon
ATGTTGAACATATCGAAGTTTCTCTTGCAGTTGAGAAGGGTAAAAATGTCAGGAAATGGCTTGATGAGGCGCCAGTGAATGCAGTTGCAGGACTTGGAATCAAGGGTGGTATGGATGAAGCCATCAATGCCAACATCATGATTTGTGCCCATGAATCAGTACGTCGGAGTATGACTCCACGATATTCTCCTTCAATTTTCCACTACATCATTCAGTTTGTTCTTTTACCCCCAATATTCATTGTATCTGCCATAGCCATGTCTGGCTATTCTGGACAGGTTCAAGGAATCGTGACAGGAATTGTTTTGTTTATGCTTCAATTCGGCTTTGCAAGATTCAGAAGACAACAAGGAAGACAAATTAAGCATCGTGATCAGCGAACATTGGTGGATTATGCTCGTATGATGAAACGGTTCAATGTCAATCCAAATAGTGGGAATATTCCAATTGGAACTCACCTCCTCCTCTCGGGTATACTCGTAACAGTAAACGGCGTTGTTTTAGATGTTGGAATGCCTGGCTGGTTGACCCACCGACTTCCCAAAGATGCAGACAAAACCATTCGATCACGGCTCAAGCGAAATGCTTTGTCGATAAGTAAGAATAAACCTGCAAAGTTAAATCCTCTAACCAAGGGATGGTGGCTCAAAAGACCAAAGGAACATGAGTCAGAAGTTCCAATTCTCGAGCAGTTAATCGGCCCTACAGCATACAGGGGTCGTCAAACAATGCTCATGAAAAAGACGACTGGATTCCGTCAAGCCCCTACTGGTAAATTAAATCTAAACCCGGTCGGTTCTCACGATTTCAAGGGCCGAAATGTTCCCCGGAACACAAGAACGAGTGAACGCTCAGCCAGAACAGGCCCGAATAGGCCAAGTCGACGCCCTTGAGCCTAACAAACGATTGATAGTATTCATGAACCTCGTCTGTCTGGACAATACATGGGCAGTAGTTCACCAAGAGACTCCGTTAACCGCGTATTAGAAGCGACATCTAACAGTGCTCGTCTCTATGGAAACGGGCTTGGCATGATTGCATCCGAGAATATCATCTCGCCTAACGTTAAGCGCGCTATAAATTCTGATTTGCATGGTCGTTATGCGGAAGGATTACCCGGGAAAAGATATTATCAAGGATGCGAGGATTTTGACACCATTGAAAGTTTAGGAATTGACCTTGCAAAGAAAGTATTCAATGCGCCTTTTGCCAACATACAATCCATTTCGGGAACAGTATCAAACATTGGAGCATTGAAAGCTTTAGCTAAACCAGGCGATTCGATAACCGCAGTTTCAACCGCTGATGGAGGGCACATATCGCATGCTCGAATGGGAGCTGTCGGCTTACGTGATCTCAACGTCTCAACATATCCGTGGAATGAAGAACGCATGGAACCAGATATCGATGGCTCATGTGCTCTCATTCGAGAATTAAAACCTAAAGTAACGCTCGTCGGCCAATCTGTGTTCCTTTTCCCTACACCCCTCAAAGAATTAGCAGATGCTGCACATGAAGTTGGTTCTACAGTAATGTATGATGGTGCTCACGTCCTTGGACTCATCGCAGGAGGAGTTTTTCAAGACCCATTAAGAGAAGGTGCAGATGTTATGACTGGTTCATCTCACAAAACCTTTCCAGGTCCACAAGGAGGCTTCCTTTTATCATCAAATGAAGATCCCAAATTTCAGAGAAAACTCAACAATTCAATGTTCCCTGGCGTTGTCTCATCCTACCACTTACACCACGTAGCCGGTAAAGTTGTTGCGCTTGCAGAATTCGAGGCTTTTGGGGCAGCATACGCACAAGACATTGTGAAGAATGCTCAAGCCTTTGCGCAAGCTTTGGCTGCAGAAGGTTTTGACGTTCTTGCTGAGTCTCGTGGATACACAGCATCGCATCAAGTGCTAACTCGTCACGGAGATATTGATTCTGGTGCTGGAGCAACAGCAGCAGCATTGTTGGAAAAGGCTGGAATTATTACCAACATGAATATGCTTCCTGGAGATACCAAAGCGATGACTCCATCAGGTCTTCGACTGGGTGTTCAAGAACTTACAAGAGTCGGTATGGGTCCAAGCGAGATGGTAGAAGTAGCATCTTTCTATGCCCGAACTTTGCTCAAAGATGAAGATCCCATTTCGATTAAGACAGATGTGCATCATCTAAAGTCAGAATTCCAAAATGTGCAATACTGCTTCGACTCAGAAGATATAGTGGCATATGAAGGGATGTAATGTATGTCGATGAAAACGGACCTTTCCCATGAATCGTTATTTTTCGATGATGGGTATATTTTTGATAACGAGATGAATTGCTACATGTTATGGAAACAACATGAATTTAATCGTTGGTGGCGTAGTTTTGAGACACTTTTTAATCATCCATTAAGTCGTGTAT
>JAKMFY010000101.1 GCA_022425185.1 Candidatus Poseidoniaceae archaeon
GTATATTCATAAATTCCGTCGTTGATGATCTTGAGTTTCATCAGCGTTTGTCGCCTCCTCATGGACTCTTTAAGAAGAGAAATTTTCTTTCACAACTTTCTCATCTCACTCATTTTTTCGGAAGTGGCTCGATTGATTTAGGTAAAAGAGAAATCAATAACGGAGCTCATTCTCTCTTTTCTGTTGGATTAGCCTCCTATGCTTTGGAAGTATTTCACCAAACAAGATACAAAATTCGTTGGAATGAACCTTCGCCTCGGATTGTTAAATTATCACTCGATGCCAATCGTGAATTGCCTCCTCCTAATTCCGTTGAACAATTTCCATGGTCTGAAATGAGTGTGGAACGTAGTCTTGGGGCCTCAAAACCTGTTTCCAATTTACTAGTCATGAAGGAGGAAGGTCATTTGGAAATCGATGGTGAGCGATACATGATTTTACCAGCCTCCCTTCTGAATCGATTTTTTTCGACATGTTTGCCTCATGTTCCTGATCTGAGTGAAGTTGACTGGATTCAAGGTCCAACAGATTGGTCTAAAACCGACCTTTCGATGATGTCAGTAATAATTTCCTCTGTTGTCGAATTATTTTCCGTTTCAGAACGTGCAGTTTACATCACTGGAAAAGAAAGCTGGGATGCCTATTTACGCACATATCTCTCGGAAGATGGATGGGGTGGTGCAACTGTTCTCGAATATGATTCCCAATCGTTCAGTGCAACGTTTAGCTTTTCACAGAATTCAATTACTCCTTTTTCAATTGGCCTTGTTGCGGGTATTTGGGAACGTGCACATGGACGTAAATTTAAATTGAATCTTAGGTCGAGTAATGGCTCTATACAAGTAGATATACGTTCATTATTGGAATATAAAAATGAACTATAATTTCAATCGATGTAATCGATAGTTGTCGAGCAATTAAGGTCAAGGTTCATAACCGAATCGAGGGCTCGTGAAATTAGTCAAGTCGCGGAGGCTATCACCAATGTCACTAAATCACAACCAAATGGCGTATGCTGCAATCATTTCAACACTCATTTTCGGAGCCCTTTTCGTAGGGGTCAGCGGATTTTACCAAACTTCTGATGGAATCGGAGAATTCGATAGTGCAGCAGAAGATAATCTGTTTGGAGACGAAGTATCCTCTGGAGAGGCTACCGACCTTGATGAGGACGGTCTTCCGGACGTTCTCGAATCACAATACGGGACTGATCCTGAGGACCCTGACACGGACAAAGATGGCATGAGCGATGGTTGGGAAGTAGAGCACGGATTGAACCCTCTTGACAACGGTGAATCTGAAACACTAGAAGAAGAGACTGGCTCCACTACAACTGCAGACGATGCTGAAATATCTAATGAAAGCGATTCATGGCCTGATCCAGAACAAGGAAAATACGGTGACCCAGACCGTGATGGTCTAACAAATGAACAAGAAGCTGAATTGGGGACTGATCCGCAACGTGCTGATACAGATAACGACGGATTAAACGACCGATGGGAGTCATTGTACGGAATGAATGTATCTTCACCGGATGGAACAATCTATCTTTTCAATCCCCTCTCAGGGAACTGGGATTGTACGCTCTTGAACCTTGCATTGGAAGAAACACTCTCATCAATGCTTGAAGAATTTGAAGGGGCTCCCTCATGGGATGAGCTCGAAAACCCATTGGGTAAGCACTCCTGTGATCAGGTTCTGGATTTCGATGATGACGGCCTCCTAAACTTCCAGGAAGAAGCTTATGGTACAAATCCAGCATCTCCTGATTCTGATGGTGACATGCTACCTGATATTTTAGAGGTCAACTCTGGGGCAGTTGTACTAAACTTTGAACTTGGCTCAGATTGTGGTGAGCCTGAAAGTACTCCATTCTCTCAACGAACTCCACGCAGCGCCCCATTTGCCTCTGAAGTAAGTGCTGCATGGTTCTTATCAGACCTCGATGGGGATGGTCTCCTAAACGGACCAAGTGATTGGGATACAGACGGCGATGGTATGCCTGATGGGTTTGAGTATTGTTTTTCATTCAAGCAGGACCATCCAACTCAAGATGGAACGAAACAACTCAATCCTTCAAATTCCTCTGATGGATATAATGACTGGGACGAGGATGGATTGAACAATCTTGAAGAATACCAAGTTGCCAATAAATTTGGACTCACGAACGGATTGCCATCCTTCACATCTCCTTGGAGCGAAGACACTGACGGGGACAAAATGCCTGATGGTTGGGAAGCAAATCAGTACAACCGCACGACATTCGAGTACCCATTGAATCCGAGAAACGCAAGCAATGCTAATGATGATATCGATTTCGATGGATGGGATTCTGACGGAGACGGTGACGTCATGTTTGAGGAATTAGAACTTACGACAACAGTCGTTGAACTCTACGTTGAGAAGGGAGATTACGTAACGAGCAATACAACCATTGCCCGTGGCCAATTCACTATGGGTGGAGGTAACAAGCAACCAGTATACCTCGTAGCTCCAGTTGATGGGTATGTCTACTCAATCAATGTCGCTCCTGGCGACCAAGTTGAATCACGTTTGTTTGTTTGGATGAATCTTGTAGAAGAATCTGAGCGATTTACCAATCTGATGGAATATGAAGCACGTCTCGATGATCAAGGAAACATCGTAGGCCGCTCTACAGACCCAACACATGGAGATACTGACCTCGACGGACTCCTCGATGGAATCGAAGTCGGAGGTTGGGAAATTCTTGTCGTCAACAGAGGTGTGCAACTCACATGGGTTGTTTCAGATCCCGGATTGCCAGATACAGACGGGGATGGACTCTCGGATTACATTGAATTTTCCTCTACATGTGACGGACAGGGTTCAAACGCTTCTAATGATGATACAGACAGTGATGGTGAAAGTGATCAACAAGAAACCAAGCTTGGTTATGTTTTCAACGGAGAGCAATATTTCACATCTGCATGTATGTTCGACACTGATAACGATGGACTCGAAGATGGAGAAGAAGTTATCGCGGGTGCTGATAACTTCGTAACTCATGCAAACAACTCAGATACAGATGGTGATGGTCTTATTGATGGTAATGAAATCCTCTTCATTCCACGTCCATTCCAATCAGAAACGAATCCTCTGATCAATGATACCGATGGTGATGGAATGCTTGATGGATGGGAGATGCAAGTGAAATCAACCGAAGATAATACCAACTCACATTCCCTTTGGGTTGCTGTCTCAAATTGGGACCGACCTGGTTGTACTGAATCTTCATCAAACAGTTGCCAAATGGGACCTGGTGGATATGTATGGATAAACTGGCTCGGTGGGTTTGAACTCCAGAAGAAATATGAAGTCTCTGAGATGAACCTCTCTGGCTTCGACCTCCCCGGAAATACAATGTGTGATGGCTGTAAAGGTCGTTGGGCTCTCGATCCTTCACTTAATTCTCTCAAAGACGATACCTATGACGTCGACAATGATACCCTTGCTAATGGTGCAGAATCGCCAACGAATTGGAATACAAACCCAGTTGATGATGATACTGATGGCGATAATTTGCCTGATGGATGGGAAGTACGCTATTCTTATGAAGCGATAAATAACAACCTCGTGGATAACGCTACAATCAATGCATATGGGGCACGTGGTGTTATGGACCCATCCATGGCCGACAGTGACCTTGATGGTATCAGTGATGGCGAAGAAGATCCAGATTCCGATGGATTGAATCGAACTGGATTGATCAAGAAATATTGCCCTGGATATAATGATACAACCAACGCAGAATGCAACATTGATCCAAGTACTCCTGACGGGATGAAATTCTATAACAATCTTGAGAATTACACAAACTTTGAGGAATTCGAGAATGGAACCAACCCTGTTTCTAACGACACTGATGGTGATGATTGGGAAGATGGCCCAGAAGTCTACTACATGGATGATGATGACGATGGAATGGCCACAGGATGGGAATATCACTTTGAGTTTGATCCTTATGATTCTGCTGACAGACTTGTGGATAGCGATGGTGATGGTCATACGAACTATTGTGAATTCAAATGGGATACAAATCCAAGAAATCCGATAAGTTTCCCTGGACAAGGAGAACTGTGCGATCCATTCGAGAGCTAGTGGCTTATGTATAGAGGGAATTCAATTTCTATTGGCCTTGTGAGCATTCTTTCTATGCTCATTATAGCTCCAGTTATTTTGAATTCCTCGCATGCTGAAACACCAACAGAACTTACATTAGATTTTGATCAAAATGATGGAATTCATTTCATGAATCGTATTAATGTCAGTGGTTCATCATCTGTACCTCTGAACTCAATTGAAATTTCATTATGGAATGTAACATCTGAAGGTCAGTATGATCTATTGAATTCCAGTTCTTCTCTTCTAACAGTTACTCCTTTGGAAAATGAATTTGGAAAAACATACTGGCTGTGGAATCATGAATTCAATCATGAGGATGAAAGTTGTACCTGCCTGGTTCGTATTTCGTTATTGGAGCAAACTGATTTAGAGTCGTTTGGCCTTACTGTCTATCTTGGTGAATTTAATCACAGACCCGTTTTGATGTTTGGTTCAGCTACTTATCTACTCTCACAAATTATGCTTGCTACTGAAGATGTTAGCCTTGAGTACAAACTCCTCTTGCCGCCAAATTTAATTTCATTCGATTCCAATACTAATCAAAATGTGTTAGCAACCTTTTCTGTTTGTCCGGCACCATTTGGAATATGTACAGATGATTATTCTCCAGTAACTGTTCTCCATGAATTAGTCAATGGCTATCTTACGGTTACTTTGGAAACTTCAGTTATTGATTTAACAGATGGTTTGTATCTAGTTGATTTTTATGTCCAAACGATGACACTAAGAGAATCTAATACGCTTTCCCAATATCTAGCTGTGGATAGAAATCCACCTAATGTAACGTTATCTTCCATCTCAGAACTTTCAGAATCTGAAATCATTACTGTAGATCTCAATGTTGACGACGGCTATGAAGGTTCATTGTACTCAATAACATGGACCATAATCGAACCTAATGGTGAATTACGCGCCGTATCTTCAACTGAAATTTTAGCTGATAACCGCTTGTCGTTCAAAGCAGATAAACAAGGCGTATACCAAATATTTGGTCTCGTTCGTGATGTAGGTGGCAACTTCGTAAATGTGCAACACAACATCACCGTCATTAACGTCGAACCACAACTAGATTTACGATATGATGGATTTAAAATTACGAATAATCAAACAATAACAGTAAAATCCACAGATGATTGGTGCTTTTCTGCAAATCAAACAACGGATACCTTGAATGATATTGATTCACTGGAATACAATTGGTTTGTTGATGGAAAGTCGCTACTAAGTGGACGATCATATCTTCTCTCTTCTGATATCAAATCCGATGACTGGGAAGAAATTACACTCGTCATTACAGACAACAACGGAGCGGGCTCATCAATAACATTCGCTGTGGAGGAACAGGAGCCCGAAAAGACATCATCACTGCAATCCATCACGATATGGACTTCGATTTTATTCGTACTTGGGCTATCAATTCTTATCTTAATACGCAAAAAAGTATTTCCACCACAGGAATCGGATTTCGTTAAATGGTCTGATGTTAAATCGGATGATGATTAACCATTCATTAAAAAACTGTGAATTGTAGGAGTAAACGTTGAGTCTATGTTTTCTGATGCTGTAGAAGGTCTGCCAGCCGAACCTAAGAGTGTCCCTAAATCTGTTTATTTGGAACGTCAACAACGTTTCTTATCCCAGTTAACCACCTCTGACTTGGTGATTATTACTACGCCCCCAGAAGCTGTTCGGAGTAATGATGTGACATATCCATACAGAACCTCGAGTGATATGCTTTACTTCGTAGGATGGACCGATCCTGAATCTGTTCTCATCTTTCAGCATGATGATTCCAAGTGGATTTCACATCTATTCGTTCAACCCAAAGATACACTCAAAGAAATTTGGGAAGGACGACGCCCCGGAGCAGAGGGTGCAAAACGTGGATGGTCTGTTGATGAAGCATCCTCCATACATGACTTAGAAGAACATCTTGATACGTTTCTTTCAGACTGTTCAACTGTTCATATACGAACAGGAATTAGCAGCGGTATTGATTCCATTGTACTCTCCTCAATTGAACGCAGGGATCGTAATCGTCAGCATTTTGGCACTGGTCCGGTTTCTCTGGAAGATCCAAGTCGTAGGATTGCTGAGATGCGTCTTCGTAAATCACCTGAAGAGATTGAATTAATGCGCTATGCAGCAGACGTCTCGTCGGTTGCTCATGAATTGGCAATGAAGGCGAGTAAAGATGGTATTTCAGAATACCAACTTCAAGCCATTATTGAGGGATTTTTCGTTTATGGGGGGACAAGTGGGTGGGCATATCCATCAATTGTTGGCTGCGGTGAAAATGCAACCATCCTCCATTACACTGTCAACGAATCCAAGTGTAAAGGTGACGAGATCATTCTCATTGATGCTGGTGCTGAATACAAAGGGTATGCAGCAGATATTACTCGTTCTTGGCCAATTGGTGGAACATTTAGTGATGCACAAAAAGAAATTTATCAGATTGTTCTTGATGCCCAAGAACAAGCAATAGCAGCTTGTCGTGTTGGTAATCCATACAATCAACCTCATGAAGTCGCCCGTACTGTTCTGGCAGAAGGTCTTATCAGATTGGGTATCATAAATCAAAGTCTCGAAGAAGCATTAGACTCTCAAACAGGACAACTAAAAAATTGGTATATGCATAATACCGGCCATTGGCTCGGTCTTGATGTACACGATGTGGGTGTTTACAAACCAGATGGAACACCTCGCCTGCTTGAAGCGGGTATGGTGCTGACGGTCGAACCGGGATTGTATTTCGGAGCATGGAGACCAGACGTGGAGTGTCCTGAACGATATGCGAACATCGGTATTCGAATAGAAGATGATGTCCTTGTGACTGACGGGGAACCTGACGTATTGACCAAGCGTTGCCGAAAAACAATCGCTGATATTGAAGGAATCGTAAGTTCATTGTAAGGTGAGCCCATGGATTGGTCTACAATCATCGATAAGATCATTGGAAGCAATGATATTTACCGTCTATCAAACCAAGAATGTCTTACTTTGTATGATACTGCTCCTCTTCATCAGTTGATGAACGCGGCACATCATAGAAGGAAATTACATAATCCTAACAATAAGGTGACATATCTCGTGGATCGCAACATAAATTACACAAACGTATGTACAATCAACTGTCAATTCTGTTCATTCTATCGACCACCTGGCCACGAAGAAACCTATACGCAAACGTACGATGAAATACGCCAACGGATCATTGAATTGGAAGCAATTGGAGGATCTCGAATATTGATGCAAGGTGGAGTGAATCCTGATCTTGATATCGATTGGTATATTGGTCTAATTAAGGAACTAAGAGTACATCATCCAACAATCGATTTGGACTGTTTTTCGCCAATAGAATTAGAGGGAATCGCTGAAGTTACCAATAGTTCTACTCTTGAGGTGCTCATACGCTTCAAAGAAGCTGGCATGCATGGTTTACCCGGAGGTGGAGCCGAAATGCTTGTCGAAACAGTTCGGACAGATGTATCTCCAAAGAAAGGTCATCCTGATAATTGGCTTCGAGTCATGGAAGAAGCTCAATCATTGGGGTTGACAACTAGTGCAACAAACGTTATTGGATTCGGCGAGACGAATTCGAATAGAATCGAACATTTGGATAGAATTCGTCAGCAACAAGAACGAGTGCAATCACAAGGGCACATTGGTTTCACATCCTTCATCGCTTGGCCAGTTCAACTTGAAACGAATACTTTCGGTAAAAGAAATAAAGGTTCAAATCGATTTGAACTTGGTGCTGGTGCTAGTGAATATCTTCGACATGTAGCCATATCCCGATTATTCCTAGATAATGTCCCTCACATACAGGCATCTTGGCCTACAATGGGCATGGGTGTAGCTCAGATGGCATTACTGGGAGGTGCGGATGATGCAGGTTCAACAATGATGGAAGAAAATGTAGTTTCAGCATCAGGTACTACGAAGTTTAGTGCATCTGAACAGGAATTGCAAACTTCAATTATTCGTTCAGGTTTCGCTCCTCAAAGACGCAACAGCGATTATATTCATCTCGATACACCAGACACAACGAGTTCGTTACCTGATGCCATGTGCTTGCCACCAAATCAGGTCGTAGAATTGGTGTAATACACGACCCAAATTTCTGCAACGATGTTTCTGCCACCTTTACTTGATTCTCCAGTAGGATTGTATTCTTGACCATTGAACAATCCCCTATACGTCATTTCGTTCATTTGACCATTATAATCAACCCAAGATGAGATATCATAAGACCATTGCTTGACATCTTGACCTGCACACCATCCTGCTCGTCCAAATGGCCAAGAACCGAATTGGTTAGCAACAACACCGTTACCGATTTCATTTTCACAACCCGTATTTGAACTTACGATTGGATGCCATTCATAGGCATGATGATTATCGATGTAGTAATGATGTTCATGATCACAAAATTCCGCACAATTTGCATCATCCTTTTGGAATCCATGGCCGGTAATTGTTGCAACAATTTCTACTCTGGTCGTGTTCTCTGGAACTGTGAAATTTAAACTTCGTACATACCGACTTTCGTTGTTGTAGGTCCCATCGAACTGACCTCCCGTAAACGCAAATGTTGCATCATGTGCTCGTTCTCCGCTTCCCCAATTTGAGAATAAGAATTTAATTGTCATATCACCCTTATTCGCTCCCTTGTAACGGAATCTGCGAGTATTATCATCCTCTAACATGAACAGGTATGGGCTGATGTCGGTAAGCCAGCGTCCTTCACGCCCATACGTTGTGATCCATCGCATGAATTCAGTTCCACATTGTGAGGAATTATTAGCATCGCATATGTAGAGGTGGGCGAGATAATCCCACTCATGACATCCTCCATAGGAATTGTCACTCTTTTGGAAACGATTGCTGCGCTCATCACATGCATGTTCATGAAAAACTTCGAGCGTATCATATGATGACATGTTATCTGGCATGCTGAACGTAGCATTTCGATAGGAGTTGTGATTAGAACCCCATCCCCCTGCATGCCTCTCGAAATCATACAATGTGACAACATCAATTCCAGAATCGTGCATTCGAATCTCAGGCTCAAACTCCGCATTCCACTGATGTGGTTCATACGCATAGTGATTTGGATCATTCGTTTGAGAAATCCAAGCATAGATCGATCCCGTCTCTCTTGCCCTTTGGAAACGGTCAATTCCCATGAAAAATGGGCTATTAATATTGGATATCATCTCCCCAAGTCCTCCTTGGATGTTACTTGCATCCATGTCGATGTAATG
>JAKMFY010000199.1 GCA_022425185.1 Candidatus Poseidoniaceae archaeon
CTACACACCCTCAGCACAATGAAACACTGAGTGTGACAGAATCGATATGTACCCAAATAGTCGCAGTGCCTATTCATCATGGGTTAACCGATGAAGAACGCACTAGAGTCGCCTCTGCCCTCGAAAATTATGCTTGATCGAGCATATCGGCGAGAGCTGCATTCGACCAGCCTTTGAGATGAGTGAGTTCAAGACCCACCCATGAAGGTATGAGGACTTCTTGATCTTCTCTCTCCAACTCAACTTCAGCAATTACGAGTCCTGCAAGACTTCCTTCGAATTCATCAACTTCCCATAGTAATCCATCTTCTCCGTTCCAAAGATATCGTGTTTTGATGACTGTGGGCAACCCTTCAAGGTTTAGGTTGTCCAACACATTAGGCGTAAGTTCCCATTCGAATTCCGCAGCAATAGCACCAATTCGCTTTCCTTTAGCAGTTAGAATGGTCTTGAATCCAGACCCATCAAACAAAGAACGAATTCGCCAAGTGGAAATGTTCGCAAAATCTCGTTTATCTTCGACCAATTTCTGGCCATCCCATGTTACAACTCCGTTTTCATAGGTTACTTCAGACAAATAATATTGCTGGATTTCGATGTGTTTGCCACCTTGCCAAGGTTTCTCTTCTCGAGCATCAATGAGAAAACGTCGTTCAATCTCAACGTTTTCGTTCATGTTTACTCCAAGTGAGCATAGCACATAATGGTCACCAAGCGTTGTCAAATCAATTTACCATGTTATTGATATGTGACCAACTCAAATTTCTCTCTAATGAGAGGGGTCTTCATTGTTCGATTTCTGGCCTTTTTGGCCATCCTCTCTGTTGTAGTAGGCGTTTTGTTCCTCGAGGAAGAAATCGGTTCGACAACATCTGGTGAGGAAATCACGCCTATGAGCGAGCCACTCACTGATGATACGGAAGGTACCGAAAGTGATAACTCTCAAGAATCAGATACGGCGTTTTTTAGCCCCGTAAAGTCTGAAGAAAGTAATCTAGGGGAGGACGATAATACCCTTTCGTATGTCTTCTTTGGAATCGGCGGAGGTGCTTTTTCATCGCTCATTTTTGGTTCGTTTTTGTTTGAATTCATTCGTGTTTTATTTTTCCTGGCATTCCTTACCCCCCTCATAGCAACTAAGGACAAAAAGGACGAACGAACGCGTGGCCGGATTTTAGGGTTCGTGGAAGGGAATGCTGGCATCCATTTCTCTGCCTTACGTGATGGTCTTGGGTTGGCCAATGGAGTAACAGCATATCATCTGCGATTGCTAGAAAATGAGAATGCTATTCTTTCGTGGAGAGACGGGAAATTGAGAAGATATGCTGTCTCAACAATTTCTTCTCATGATATCGATTCGATACGTCACCCGATTGTTGGAACCAGATTAGCGATTTTAGAGATTCTTCACCAGTCTGAATCCTTAGGATTAACTGGTAAAGAGATTCAGCAAAGACTTGCCATCTCTCGACAATTATTATCTCACCACATGAGATCTTTACGCAATTCTAACTTCGTTGAAAAGAATGGTTCGTCACGAAAAGCACCATGGAAGTTATCCACAGAGGGTCTGAGAGAATTGAATGGAATTCAGAATTCGGTTGGTCTTTCGTAAAATCAACGTACCAACTCTTTCATATTGTCATGATGTATCCAAGAGCCATGAACGCAAAGAAATTTCTCGCGCTCGGCGTCCTTAGTATGATGGTTATGTCAGGATGTTTGGGGGTAGTGGATGAAGAATTTGTTCTATCGAAATTACCAGAAGACTGGACTGTGAAAACAGAACGAATCATTGCGACACCTCAACTGGTTGAATATGATTCATGCGATTTGATGGAAATGGATCTCAAAGCAAGCATTGCAGAAGAGTATCGTACTGAACTCTTGCAGGCGGTTGAAGAGACGTATAATTACAGAGGTTGGGATGATGGCATGGTCGCTGAGGCTGTTATGGATGATGCTGATGGAGGAAATTCCGCTGGAACATCAACAAAACGTGTCGAAGGAGAAGATTTCAGTGGAACGAACAATCAAGAGCAGGGGGTGGATGAAGCTGATTTTATCAAAACAGACGGGTACTACATCTACGTCCTTCAGGGAAGTACCTTGTCAATCCTGACAGTTCCAGAATTCGGAGAAATACAATTCACATCGAATGTTAGTATTGAAGGCCAACCGATTTCAATGATGCTTGATGGTGATCGCTTGATCGTTCTCTCGAGTTACTCGCCTTGGAATACTGACGAAGATGATGAGTTGTACAAACTCTTGCAATGGGGTGATGGTTACAATTCATGGCGTTCTTCCTCCATGACAAAATTCACAACATACGATATTTCAGATCGTGCAGAACCTGAAGTTACTCGAGAATTGTATCTTGAGGGGTACAATGTTGATGCACGTGAAATTGATGGTTCAGTTAGAGCAGTTACTCATTCTTGGCTTGATGTCCCCGGTCTAACAAGTTGGCTCAATATGCCAAGTGAATATTGGGAATTAGATTATCGAGATGAAGATAATCGAAGAGCATACCGAGAAATTATCGCTTACGAAACGATTGTTGAAAACGGTAAAGCGCTAAATTCTCTTGATTTAGAAGACCTCATACCAAAAATCTACGAAAGAAAAGATGGAACAATTGTTGAACATGATATGCGTTCAGAGGATTGTCAAAACTTCGCAAAACCGCTCGATGGTTTTAGTCGCGGATTTACCAATATTCTCTCTTTGGACCTCTTCTCAGAATCGTTTTCATTCGAATCAGATCACATTCTAAGCAATCGCCCGTTGGTTTATGCTTCACAAGACGTCCTTGTTCTGAGTGAAAATTCATGGGATTGGTGGTGGTTCTGGGGCCAAGATGAAGTCATGGAACAGACCAACATCCATACATTCGATATTTCTATCCCGGGTACCACAACATACACAGGTTCAGGGCGAATTGATGGGACAATTCTTGACCAATTCAGCATCTCTGAACACGAAGGGGTTCTTAGAATTGCAACAACTGTCGGGCAATGGAACAGATGGTGGATGGATGATCCCGAACCAATGTCTTCATCCATCATCACTCTTGTTCGTGGAGTCGATCCGAAAACTGATCAGCCAATACTGCAAGAATATGGTCGACTCGATGGAATTGCAGAAACAGAACGAATCTGGTCCGCTCGATTCGTAGAAGACCGTGCTTACCTCGTCACCTTCAGAAACATCGATCCACTTTGGACAATTGACTTGTCGGATGCAATGAATCCTACAATTCTGGGAGAATTGAAAGTACCGGGTGTATCGACTTACATCCACCCAATCAACGAAGATATGTTGCTTACAATCGGAATGGGTCCAGCGGGTGAAGATGGATTAGGCCTAGATTGGTCGAACACTCGCCTTTCAACCTTTGACATTAGCAACATCACCGACCCTCAGGAAGCAAGCGTCCTCTCTCTTTCACCTGTTGATAATCCTGAAGAAGGGCGTTGGACATGGGCTTATTCAGAAGCGATGTATGAGCACAAAGCCTTCCAATATTGGGGGCCGAAAGAGATGCTAGCAGTGCCTTTGTCGACATATCGGTGGGTTGATGATTCAACCAATGGCCAATACTCAGGGCACTATGAATACGTCTCAAAGGCGATTTTAGTGAATCTGAATGAAAGTTCTGGAGACATGCTCATTCATGGAGAAATCAATCACTCGTCTCTGGTCAATATTGAGGAGAGTAATTATTGGTGGGGCGGTGAGCAAAATATTCGTCGTACAATCTTCATGGGAGATTTCATCTACGCAATCTCGGGTGCTGGGATTACTGTTCATAATCTCGATAGCATGGAGCAAACAGATGTCGTAGCCTTTGACATCGAAATGCCTGATTATTACGCCGTTTATTGAACTGTGTGATGATAAGCCAAACCTCAATTGCTGAATGGCATAGCAGCAAATGTGTCACTACGAGTTGCTGTCGTTGGCTGTGGAAGATGGGGCTCTCGCCATCTTAAGACCTTAGAACGGCTTCAAGATCAACTCGACATTGAACATATCGTGGCGTGTGATAACGACAAGATACTTGCTCAATCTCTACGCCAGGCAGGATACATCGTCCACGACGAGGCTACATCCCTTGTCGATGAACATCAGCTGGATGCTGTAATTGTCGCAACTCCAAATAACACACATTATTCTCTTGGAAAGATGTTTCTCGAACAAGGAGTTCATGCATTAGTGGAGAAGCCACTTTCTCTACAACACGATTCTGCTTCCTCGCTCGTGTCTATTTCTGTTGAAAACGGAAGGGTTTTGAAAACCGGTTTTTTATTGAGATTTCATCCATGTGTTCAGGACCTTCATTCACGAATTCGTTCAGGCGAACTTGGCGCTATTGAACGAATAGAGTATAAGCGATTAACAACAAGAGATGGGGATCCTGAATCAAATTGCCTGGATTCCTTAGCAATCCATGGGCTCGATATTGCTACATTATTGCTTGGTGAACAATCCCCAAAGGCCATCTCAAGCGTCGTTGGCGATGAACGATACTCAAAACTCTGTCTTGAATTTCCATATCAAGTTGAGGTGGAAATAGAAGTTGGATGGGGGCGTAAACAAAACGTTTCTGAATTTCAAATTCATGGTTCCAGTGGTATTGCTGTTGTCCGGTTAAGTGAACATGGTTGGTACGAAATTTTTCGAGGTAATGAGGCTGTATCTGTAGTGGTTGATGGAGATCAAGCCCCACTCGAAGGCCAACTCGTAGATTTCTTAACCTTCGATTCTAAGACGGCGATTGCTGCTTCGACGGGGTCGATTCTACGAACGATTGATTGTATAGAACAGGCACGTTTGAAATTGGCTTCTCAAGGAGTCGAGACTTCACGAGAATTGAAGAGATGATGCGGTTTGGATTGGAATATGAGCCCAGAAAGAGTCATGCTTTGGCTTCTTGCAGGAGTTGGTGTTTCCTCAATTGCAACTTGGATCGTTCAAGATTCCGTCTTTGATGGAGCAACTGCTTTTGCAATCCTGTCATGTATCGTTGCATTGATCTGGGGTGCATCGAGATACGATACTGCTGTCAAGTTCAGCGGAATGGGTAACGGCGGCGTTCTCAATATCCTCGCTTTTGCAGTTGTTACAGCGGGACTAACCTACTGGTGTATCGCAATGTATGATTTCCCATTAGTTGGTTCAATTATCGGAAGTATCTGCACCATGGCATACGTTTGGTGGACTTTTGGAATGCTTGAACCCGGCAATCCTACTGCATAAGTAGGCGAAGGGTCAAATGCCTCCACAAGGAATTTCTAATCATGGCGAAGCATGGCGAGCATCCTGATCTCCCTGACCATCTCGAGAATTTACTTGATGCGGATGTTCACACTATTTTTCTCAAAGCCGATTGTCCACCTCGTGTTAAAAGAGGTACAATTGGGCAGTTAGAACTTGTCGAGATTGAAACTGAGGATGAGTGGGATAACCTTCGAATCGAATCATTGCAAGAAGAACTTGGATCGATTGTTGAGATGAATCAACATCGTAGTGATTGTTTCCTGGAAATCGACCGTAAGGGTTGCCGTGTGCTCCAGTTAGGAGATTTGCGAATTACCTGTGCAAGTCCACCGTTCTCTGATGCAAGAGAAATTACGCTCGTTCGCCCAGTTGCAAAATTATCTCTTTCTGATTACGATCTTGATTCCAAAATTATTGAACGACTTTCTGACCACCATCGTGGAGTGTTCATCTGCGGACGACCTGGTTCAGGGAAGACAACGCTTGCTCAGGCGATAGCAGAGTATCTTGACGAAGATATAGGTGCGATGGTCAAAACAATGGAAGCACCTCGCGATTTACAACTTGCAGATCGAATTACACAATACGCTCCACTTGAAGGAGACCTTGAGAAAACTGCAGAAATCATTTTCCTTGTTCGCCCAGACTTCGTTATTTTCGATGAGGTACGAAGAGCCCGAGATTTCGAGATATTTGCAGATGTGCGTCTTGCTGGAGTTGGTTTACTCGGAGTTACACACGCAAACTCTGCGCTTGAAGCAATTCAACGACTCATCGGAAAGGTTGAACTTGGACTTGTTTCTCAAGTTCTCGATACTGTCTTGCATGTAGAAGCTGGAAAGATACAGCAAGTGCTTGAACTACGAATGACCGTAAAACCACCTTCTGGAATGCAAGAAGAATTGGCTCGACCTGTTATCGAAGTTGTTGAATTTCCAAGTGGGAACGTTACACACGAAATGTTTGCATTTGGTTCAGAATTAGCTGTCGTTCCTGTAACGGAAAGGAATCAGCAACGGCCTGTTCAGCAACTTGCTCAAAAACAGTTAGTTCATACAATCCGTCAATGGGCTGGAGTCAATGTCCGTGTCCGCTTCACAAGCGATGCTTCAGCAACAGTTTACGCTCCGCAGAACATGATATCGACCTTAGTTGGCCGGGGCGGCGATAATGTCCGATCTCTTCAAGACCAACTTGGAGGACTTCGACTTTCGATTGAGTCATTAGACGAAATGCCAAATTCTGGTGATGTTTCAGAAGATGAACGTTGGGATGATGATCAGGATAGAAGGGCGTACCAAAGCAGGGCATATGAGCAACATGGCCGGTCAAAAAAATCACGTAAAGGACGCCGCC
This sequence comes from Candidatus Poseidoniaceae archaeon, assembly GCA_022425185.1. GTDB lineage: Archaea > Thermoplasmatota > Poseidoniia > Poseidoniales > Poseidoniaceae > MGIIa-L2. Next base: position 6,643 of record JAKMFY010000199.1, read on the forward strand.
GTTGAGAAGGAGACTTCTTGAAGAATGGTGCAACGCACAATACATGGCGCAACAAGATGATGGTTCAGGTCGCGCACCTGTGGTTATCGTTCGTCCGACGACTTCAGTTACAAGCGGTATTGCCGTTACTCAGAAACTCGTAGGAGCAGCAGTTGCTTTTGGAGACATCTTGCGACGAACGTATGGTCCAAATGGACTTGACAAAATGATGTACAAGACAAATGGGGAGAATGCAATCACCAACGATGGTGCAAAGATTGTTTCTGAACTCCTCGTCAAACATCCGGCTGCAAAGGCATTTGTTCAACTTGCAGAATCTCAAGAAAATGCTTGTGGAGATGGTGTTACAGGATGTCTTCTGTTTGCAAGTGAACTGATGCGAGAAGCAGGGAGGTTGCTCGAACGTGGCATTCATCCCTTGGTTCTTGTAGAAGCATTTCAGCACTCTTTGAACGAAATTCTCAACATCTTAGATGCACGAAAAATACACGTTTCTGATGGTGAAAGACTTTCGGTTGTTGCTCAGACTGCAATGGTTGGAAAATCCGCAGAATCTGGAGGTATTCAACTTGCTAAATTACTCGTTGAAGCAATGGAAACTGTACGAGAATCTGGAAAACCGGTTCGAGCGGAACATATTCGTATGGTAAAAAGAGGACGAGATAGTCTCCAAGACACTGTGCTGATCAAGGGAATGGTCATTGAACAGAAGTTTGATTCTGAACGTGTCCCAGAGATTAAGCAACTGTCCGGTGTTCTTGCTCTGACTTGCCCACTAACCGTTGAACAATCCAAGCGAGATGCTGAGATTGAAATCGAACGTCCTGAGCAAATGCTTGCATTCCTTGATGCTGAGGAAGCGATTTTTTCAAGGAAAATACAAGCCCTCGTCTCATCAGGGGCTAAAGCGATTTTCACATCGAAAGCAATCGATGATCGCATCAAACATGCTTGTTTTGATGAAGGAATTCTCCTCGTAGGGATGATGGAAGATGCTGGAATAGAAGATTTAGCATCTGCTACAAATGCAACACTCACCAATCATCTCGACGATATTGATGCTTCATCACTCGGCTCTCTTTCAGCGGCAAAAATCGAGGTCTCAGAACGTGAGGATGGTCGACGAACCCGACTCATTGTTGATGTTGGAGAGACTGCTGGATTGGTTACTCTTGATGTCGGAGGTGGGCAAGGTGTTGCTACGGAAGAGTATGTACGGGCAATGTACGATGGGCTTCGTTCTCTTGAAGTCGTAATTGGAGACGGCGGGGTTCTTCTCGGAGGAGGAGCCTTCCATATTGCAGCAGCACTTCATCTACGAGAATTAGCAGAAGCCACTGCTGGACGTCATCGATTAGCAATTGAAGCCTTTTCTCGAGCTCTTGAGTCCATCCCGGTTGCATTGGCAAGTAATGCAGGAAAGGATCAGATCGATACTCTTCTCAAATTGAGAGCAGCGCATCGGAATGAATCTGTTGATTTTGGTGTAACCAAGGACGGATCAATCGGTGAAATCAGTGGAGTATTAATTCCCGCTTCGACCTTATCGCATGCCTTACAAGCAGCAGTAGAGACAACATGTGGCCTACTTAGGGTCGACCAAGTCATCTCTTCTCGAGGCGATTAAGCAAATGCCCCCATCACATGCTTGATAACGTGGATGCAATAGAGTCTGATAACGGGTGCTGACATGGACTCGGAAAAACCTCGCGCATTGTTGAGTGTATGGAACAAGACAGGAATTGTAGAATTCGCAACTGGTTTATCTGAATTAGGATTTGAAATCATCTCAACTGGCGGTACTGCTCGAACCCTAAAGACAGCGGGGCTTGAAGTCAAGAGTGTTACAGATGTAACAGAACATCCAGAAATATTTGATGGACGAGTAAAAACATTGCACCCTGCTATTCATGGCCCACTTCTTGCCCGTATGCAACAAGAATCTGATCGTGAAGGAATGAAAGATTTGGGCTATAAGCCAATTACTCTCGTCGCATGCAATCTCTACCCATTTACGATGGCAGCAGCGCAGGATCCTCCACTCGTTGATGATGCGTTGTTAGAAATGATCGATATTGGGGGTCCAACAATGGTCCGTGCTTCTGCAAAGAATCACGCCAATGTCATCGTTTGTTGTAACCCGAATGAGTATGGTTCTATTCTAGACGATCTTAGAGAAGCGAATGGTAAGCCAGATGGCGTACCAATTGAGCGAAGAAAGGCCCTTGCTTTACAAGCATACGAACATACTGCCTCCTACGATGTTGCTATTGCCAATACACTCCATTCCCGTTGGAATGGACTGCCTGAAACTTATGATGATGTGGAAGAACAATCAAAGCGACATCATGCAACTCTTCTCGCATCTGCGAACAAAATGTCATCTCTACGATACGGTGAAAATGCTCATCAGAGCGCATCAATTTATGTTTCAAACGAAGCAATTGGCAGCCATTCTACACTTGTAACTGCACACGTTGAAGGGGGTAAGGCAATGTCTTACAACAACTATTCTGATGCTGATGCTACGCTTCGATTATGTCGTTCTTTATCGACAAATGAATGGCCTGATACGCCTCATGCATGTGTCATTGTAAAACATAACAATCCATGTGGAGTAGCACTTTCAGCAACACAGGTTCAATCTTTCAAGGATGCCCTAGCAAGTGATCCTGAATCTGCATTTGGCTCTATCATTTGCTTCAACGAGGCCGTCACACTCGAAACAGCGCATGCAATGTCTGAACTGTTTATTGAAGTTCTCATCGCTCCCGGATACGCTGATGATGCTAAAAAGTACATCATGAAGAAGGCTAATCGTCGCCTCCTTACAATCGAATCACCACAAAATCGTCTTGCCCCATTAAT
>JAKMFY010000229.1 GCA_022425185.1 Candidatus Poseidoniaceae archaeon
ACCTGGACCTATTGGTGTGCATGAGATGGCTGAACGCTTGATACAATCTGGCCAATTCGATGGACCTGTTCCCCGTCAACATCTTTCTCAAAACGTTGAACATTGCCCCATTCATAACGCATGGCAGGCGAAACGTGATCACTTGGTTGAGGCGGATTTCCCCCCACAAGACGTTGAAGTCTATTCGGATTATCTGATGAATAAAGGACCAGCCTACGGGCAAGTCGGAGGTGTGCATGATATTCTTAAATCATCAAAAGGTCAAACCTATGTTGTTGAACGAGAAGATGCTATGGCTGCTAAAACTCTCTTTGAATCCATCGAAGGTATTGACATAATGACTCCAGGAGCTGTCGCCCTTGCAAGTCTTCAACAAGCATTGGCTACGGGAGAAATCGACTCAAATGATTGTACGGTTCTCAACATTAGTGGAGGAGGAGTCCAACGCCTAAAGCATGAGCATGAGACTGCTCCTGTCGAGCCGTGGCTACGAGTTTCAAAAGAAAATGGAGCATCAATGATCATTGAGGCCCTTTCTCTAGAATGAGGGCTTTGAGCCAATTGAAGAAGAGTGATTCTCTCTAAGCTTCTAAATTATAATAGTCCTTTAATGATGATGAATAGAGCCCTAAAGTTACAATGAATGCCAGAGCGACAGATGCTTGAACCATCCAAATATTCTCTGCAGTGAACTCCCCCAAAAGGAGTGAAAGCGCCATTGCAAATGCTTCCAATCCTGCAGTTATTGTTTGAACCCGCCCCATATCCAATGATGGATTCTTTAGCCATAACCAGCTTCCAACCACATTGGTTCCAAGCAGAGCAGCGCCGATTGTTCGCAACCAAGCAGTGTTGACAGATTCTGCTTTGAGTAGATTGCAAAACATATCAGGGGCTGCAAGAAGGAATACACCATATGCAAGAGAGGCCCAAAGATTGACCTGCATTGTTGGGCGTGCGAGGGCATAAAGATTCATGTCTGAATTACAGGAGTTCAACAAATAGTTCTTTCCAAAAGGTTTCCAATTATCGGTTGCAGGTGTGGTCGCCGCATTTCTACCACAGGTACGCAGCGTCTGTTCATAACTCGTGGAAGAGTACAATGGCCACCCATTGATTCATTCGTCTTCAACGTCTGGGAGTATCATGCAGCACGCATCGCGTCGCCCATCTTTTGGACGTGACAGTGTTTGGCTAAGTGCTGCAGATATCATTGCTGTCTTCCTTGCTCTTGCTGGACAGTTACTTCTTGCTCGAGCCTTACTTGCAGAATCCTATGGTCTTCTTATCATCGCTCTCGATTTATTTGCAACACTCTTCCTTCTTTTGGATTTAGGTTTGCCGACTCTTCTTGCTCGTGATGGCCCAAGAAAACCATCTTCTATTTGGTCAGGAATGATCCAAATCTATCGTTTACAAATTCTTGCAGCATTGATATTTGCACCTCTTGCTCTTGGGTTAGTTATCTACCTTGGAGTTCACGACAGTCTGATGCTCATAGCGGCTGTAATCGCTCTTGTTCATATCGCATCTTATGCTCCTCGGACTGCTTTACGAGCCTCTGGAGATGCGCGTTTTGAATCGATCACAAAGGTGGTTGAACGAATCATAACCACTGCCGGATATGGCTTCCTGTATCTTGCATCCTCGACGAATGTGGTCTGGTATGCGCTCGTCTTCTTGATAGGTGCTAGCGCTGGCTGTCTGCTTGCGTTATGGGGGGCATATCGGGTCACAAATATCAATCAAATTAAGAAAACAGATTTCAAAGAATTAGGATCGATTTGGGGGAATAAGAAATCACTCCTTGTTGCAGCCTTACCTTTTGCCATCACCTTGGGCGTCTTGCCTTATGTTATCCGAATAGAGAAATTCATCCTTTCAGTGGAATTAGGACTTGAAGAAGTTGCCCTTTTCCATGTTGCTCAACTCGCCTGGCTCGCAGGTTTGCTTATACCTCAAGCGATGAGAGCCGCCTTACTTCCTGTACTTGGAGCTTCTCGGGATAATGAAGAATTGTACAAGGGTCATTTAGATCGTGTAGAATCCATTGCTTTTGGATTGGTGCCCATTGGACTGGTTTCGGGTGCTGGAATTGTTACTCTATTGCTTCCCATTGCATTTCCAATTGAATACTTTGATGGTAGCCTCGGGGCTTCAGCACAAGACATCTTCATGCTTTTACTTGCAGGTTGGGCAATGACGGTACTGAGCGTGCCTTCGTATACGTCACTACAAGCAGGAGCCCAACCTTGGAGATTCACGGGCCTCATCGTTCTTGTTGTGATCATGGCAACACTGATTGGATGGTTCTTGATCAACTGGGGCGCGGATAGGAGTGTTGGAACTGCTCTTGAAATGGCAGCTTATGCTTCCGTCGCTTCGACATTCATCATGCTGTTCGCAGGCATTGGACTTAGTCAGAGATGGAAGGAATTCAAAAGTCGAGGGTTTCAATGGGTCTTAACCATTGGACTTGTTTTCATGACGTGTTTTGCGCTCTCTGAACGGTCTTGGTGGGCGCTTTCGGGGCTTCCTTTGTTCATTCTTCTTCCTCAAGCCCTTGAAGCAATGCAGACCACTGTTGGCCCACAACTTCCTGCGAAAACTTCTGAGGCAGAGTGATCGGATTCTCAATCCAATTTGTTTCGAGGGCTTCTTCACAGGCATCAGCAAGTTGTTCAGGTGTTGCTTTATCGATAACCAGAGAATCAGGAAGATAGGTTCCAACGTCTCCAACGTTCGTTGAAACGACCGGAGTGCCACAGAGAATGGACTCTCTTGCAACGAGAGGACCGGATTCTCTATGAGAGGTAATCAAGGTAATATCTGCGACGATCATTCGATCCCAAACAATACTACGTGGCTGTTGTTTGAGCGTTGTCATTCCAACAATCCATCCACGATGTTCAAGAATTTCACCCGTTTGTAGGGCGAGCAGATTGTTCTTTTCGGGGCGTCGAGGATCGGAAGGGAACAAAATATCGATTGATTCTCTTCTCCATCGACCTTTCCACGGCTTCATTGGTCGAGCCCATTCCGCATCCATTTCAGAGTGGCATGGGATGACAAAGGACGCCTTTGGCGATACATTCTGTTGTTCAGCAGATTGCTTCAATCCTTGACTGACAAAGACCATCGAATCAGCAGATTCCATCATCGAACGGATTCTTTTTCCAATTGTTGTATGTCCAAGGCCAACATCAACATCATGGCCATGAACAACCCCAGTCCAAGGTACATTCCATCGTTTTGCGAGTGTCTTTGCGAGCTCTCCAACAGGCCAAAGGGTATGGCAAATGATATGTTCAGGACGCCAAGTTCCCAGCCAAGATTCGATGGCTTTCTTTCGATTACGTATGCTTCTTGAGGTGAGAGAAGGGTATGGATGATCGGAGAGCGCAATGAACCTTGGAGAGAAGATTTCAAATTCATTATGTTCGAATTTCTTAGGAGATTTAGCAACACCTGTGAGTGTAGAGCGGCGTTGTTCCATGTACTGGAGCATACGCGGTAAAGGGTTGACAATACGGACATCATGTCCCAAGTCGCGTAGAAGTTGTGCATGGTCTGCTACGAATGTACCTCTTGCAGCATTTGTTGGAAGCGGGTGAAGCAATGTCACCAACAGGATTCGCATCAAATCACTCAGACATTGAGGGCTTCATGAAGCGTTGTAAGGTTGTCAGCAACACTTCCTCTATCATTGAAGAGTCCTGAACCTACAACTGCGTTAGTAACGCCCCATTCTCGCAGCATAGCGATGTTGTGTGTCTTGACGCCACCGTCAATTTGCAACTGGACATTACGTCCACCAGCAGCAACTTGTTCATCGATGGCTTTGCGAAGTTTACGGATTTTGGCTTCAACGGTTGGAATAAACGATTGACCTCCAAAACCTGGATTTACACTCATAATCAGTACAAGATCAACATCCGGTAAGACTTCCAAAGCGATATCTACAGGAGTTGCTGGATTCAAAACGACGCCAGCACCTGCACCAGCTTCACGAATTGCGTGAAGAAGTCGGTGAAGATGAGTGACGGCTTCAACATGGACTGTGAGATGATTACAACCGGCATCTATGTAATCTTGATACATTGTTTCAGCATTCTCAATCATCAAATGAGCATCGAATACTGGGCCGTCTCCTAAGTGCTTTCGTAGTTGCTTGATGACCGGCGGGCCGAAGGTAAGGTTCGGGACAAAGTTTCCATCCATAACATCGAGATGTAGCCAATCAAGGCCAGCAGAAACGGCTTCTTGGCAAGCATTTCCTAGGGCTGCAAGGTCTGCTGTTAGAACACTTGGTGCGATGATCATCGAATCCCTCTTGTCCTTGCCAATGCACGGTGCCTCATGAGCATTGTTCTCATCGAATCTATTTCTTAATTACAGAAATGACATCACTCCACACCCGAGCTGATCCTCGGCGGTAGATGTTGTCATGGAAGGAGCGTTGCAAATAATGGATGCATCGAGCAAATCTTCCCCGGTGATTGTAGCAACCTGTGAGTGTGTGAATCGGCGTAAAGACTTCTTCGAAAGGGAGTTGGGGGCCGTCAAATGCAGGGCGTTCGCGCTCGACGAGTTCCACTGTTCCATCCCATTGAATGTCATCGATGGTCGGAGCCTCCATCGTTGTATCATGAAGGACATGGAGCAAACCTTCTGCGAGTTTAGCAGGTTTCCATTTGATTCTTGAGCCATCGCCAAGATATTCGATCAGTTGTCGAATTTGAGGCAATGTTGCAAAGCCAAGGTGTGTTGATTCCCACCATCCCTGTGTTCGAGCCAAGGTAATATGGTGGACGCCGGGTTGAACCATTCGAGCATCCATTGTATCATTCCAAGTGCGACAAACATCATCGATTCGAACGTTGATAATCGGCATTGGGCCTGCGCCAATATCATACAAACGAGACGGATTTGCTAATTCTCCAACAAGAAGAATAAGTCGTCGTTCTTGCATAAGTGGAACTCCTAGAGAAGATAGAATCGAATCGATTGAATCCCCCGAAGCAGATTTCCAATCAGAGACAGTATTGGTTAATTCATCAACTGACATTTCTTTGGCTTCTATTGCCTCAGCCTCAATCCAAAACAATTCATTCTCTGAGAAAATAACAGGCTGCTGTGGTAGCGGAAGTGGTGAATTGAGGGGTTCATATGGCCATAGACGAGGTGTTATTGGAAGACTCACTGTGATTCACTTCCTTCATTGAAACAGAGCCTCATGGAGGCATTGCGGACATGTGACTTTGATCGGTCGTTGACTAGGTATGCCTAAGGCAACACCACATGCAGGACAAAGGATCGCTTGGTCAATCTTAGCACGGCGTTCTTTTACTCCATCTGTTGGATCGTATTGGAATCTCATCTGATCGACAGGAATCTGTTGTGCTTGCGAAGGAATCTGTGGAACTTCCTTATTTGGAACTGGTTGAAACCCAGCCATTGAAGGCTGAGGAGCTCCTTTTGCGAATCTATTTGCAATCGCTTCAACTTCTTCAGGAGCCATCCCATATTGCTGTGCAACAGAGGCTACTTCGAGTTGACGTTCATAGCCTTGCAGGCCAGAAATCCGAGTAAGTACGTCGACTGGGATTGAACTCATACAACGCCGTTCAACTCTTGTGTATTGAGGTTTGAGTTGTTTTGTTCTCGGAACCTGATTATGGACTTCATATACTGTAATCCGGAAGGGATAGCCGTACAAGCCTTGATATTGGTTACCAGTGGGGCGCAGGACAAGAAGGGTAGGATATGGCAAGCCTTAATCGACGAAAATCAAGCAATAGCGTACGGAAGCAGTCTGGTAAAAATAGACTCGATGTTCGTAAACTTACGTGTGAAGAGGTTATGCAAAAACCTCGAGCAGTACGTTCAACTGCTTCAATGGCAGATGTCCTTGAAGCAATGACGATGAAGGAGTTGGATCATCTCTTCATCGTTAATCGTGATGGGGTTCCCATGGGGCGTATTCATGCCATTGATGTCCTGAAACTCATCTCAAGAAAGACTGTTAATCGTTCAATTGCTTGGATGCATGGTATTGAGGCTAAACAACTGGTTAACCTTCCTCCATTGACAGTACGTCTCGAAACACCTCTTCTCAAAGCAGGTGCGCTTATGCTAACTCACGACTTGAATCAAATTGCAGTCGTCAATGATGACGGTGTGCTTGCTGGTGTTGTCAGCCATAGTACAATCGCTCGACATCTGCCAAAGTTCGTACTCTGATCAAATGCCCCAGTAGCGCTCAGATTGGGCTTGCTTGGCTTTCAATCCCTTGACAATGGTCATTGTAAGCCATAGAGCGACAATCCATGCAAGAGGTACTGAGAGTGTGTCAGCGATATTTGTGACGTTAAATTCGTAATCATTTCCATTCAAGATATCGATTGCGATTTGAAGAGCGGTGTTGACGAACGAGTAAACAACCATACCAAAGATGCTCAAAACGAGCAACTGACCCGAGAAACTTCCACGTTTCAATCGCAGTAGCATGAACCCAGCTGTTGAAGTCAGGAAGGCAATAACAATCCATGCCAGGGATGAGTTTGCAACTTGCATCCAAAGAATCGATGTTGTCTCTGTA
>JAKMFY010000268.1 GCA_022425185.1 Candidatus Poseidoniaceae archaeon
ACTAACGTCTGTGAGTTTCAAGACGTAAAGAATTGCGAAGAAAATTGTCGCTCCGACAGCCAGTGTACCGAGGACAAGAAGCCATGGTTTGTCTCTGAATCCGGTTGTAATGTACATGATGACGATCGTAAAGAACAGAATGAAGATGAATGGTTGCAATCCTGTGCCATCGAGAACAAGGTTCATTTGTGGATGTGCATAATACGGTAGAGCAATCAAAAGATTCGTGAACAGCATGGTTAGGAAAAGTGTGCTGAGAATTGTAGAATCTCTTCTTCGGAACATGTTCAATGCAACTTGTGATGCATATGCAAGGAAGAGGATAGCAGGACCGACAACGAACCCTTTCCAACCTAAACTCGCTGCTCCAAAGGCTACGCCTGCTAAAACAGCGTTTGACATAGCATACTTTCGTTGTTGAGCAACTGAACTCATTGCACGGAACATGTCTAGCGGATGGATTGATGTCGTTCGAACAAGTCTCTCAGAACCTGCATACTTGACTGCACGTAGGTAGAACATGAATCCAATCGCGATGAACAGCATGACGAATGAATCGTGGTCAGCCAGACCCCAAGTAGAGTGCGTTACGTGAGCAGGCATGAATGCAATCAACCAAGCAGCAATAACACCAGTGGCTTTTCCGAAGTGATCCTTTGCGATGGTTGCAACAGGGATGATTGTAAGAGCACCGTAAATTGCAGGAAGAGCAAGCATACTCCACCATACTGCATCGCCTTCAGCAACGAATGGTTGGAGAGCCATTGCACCAAGAGCAAGGCTCCAGGAGAATAACGGTGGTCGAGGATTGATTCCACCAATCGGATAGAATCGATCTGCGTCGTACACAAGGTGTGCATTTTGTGCAAGGATGTAATCGACAACACGCTTCATGTACCAAGGGTCAGAACCTCCAGTCATATCGAAACCTTCTGTTCCTGCTGCATACATCGAAGGAACAGCGTACCATTGGATACGTATCACAAGTCCTACAATGAAAGCAACTGCAGTGAGCAAAGAGGCCCAATGCGCATTCCAGAATTCACGAGCACCGCTTGGGCGGTGTTCTTCTCGGTTGGACCAACCACCGTACTTGTCGTGATTACCAATAATGGATATTGCAACACCAATGAAGAAGGTAATGGCGAGCCAAATCAGAGGAGACCATGAATCGTCGAAACTTTCGTTTGCCCAGAATCCTGATTCATACCAAGACCCGACGAGGTAAAGCATCCAAAGGGAAGAGAGCGTCATGGCACGAGTTAGCCAGCGTTCTGCAACCATACCCGATACGATGATGGCCACAATACCTGTCAGTAGCGCAGACCAATATCCGGCGTATCCGTTTGCTTCAACTCCACCGAGTCCACCGAGTTTGAGTCGGTCCCCGATAGTACCTTGGTCGAAGTGCCAGATTGTGAGCAAGTGAGCTGCAGCCCAAATGACAAGAGCAATTTGGAGAGGAAGTGCATTTTTATTCCATGTCCCTTCCTTTGCATTTCCATAAGCAAACCATCCTTTATCGCTTGCTGGACTCAATAGTCCACGTCCTGCAACACCAATTGCAAGACCAAGAATTGGGAAGATTGTCAACCAGGTGAAAAAGACAAAACCAAGAGCTGTTTTTTGGAATGAATCAACGTCAAATGTCTGACCTTCAGGGAAGAGATACTCACTTGGAAGATACTCCGAAACTGCAGCAGCAGCGGTAATGTCCATTGCCGAATGAACACCTACACCTGCGAAAACAACCATTGTCATCCATTCGTGGCGCCCTCGTGTATCAAGTAGATACCCAACAAACATTACCACGAGGAAGGTAAACCCAGTGAAGGGATCAATCATCGATTCAACGAGGATAGAACCAGCGAGAGCAGTGACAAACATAGCGAGAGAGATTCTAGTTTGAGTCAATGAATCAGGGAGGTTACCAAGTTCACGAAGTACACGTGGTGTTACAGCGAGTAATCCTGCGACACCAGTGGCGATGATTGGCATCAACGCATTTTCGTTCAATTCAACGTCAATTGACATAAGTCCGTCGACATAGTTTGCTAGTATTGCAATAAGCACAGCAAGTGGGGCGATAAGCCAACCAAAAACAGGCCTTTGCGAGGTCTTTGATACCTTTTCCATTTTTTTCCCTCAGAGGATTGCTCGACAGCAGCAA
>JAKMFY010000004.1 GCA_022425185.1 Candidatus Poseidoniaceae archaeon
GATCAACTTTGAAGTCATCAATGAAGCCCATATTCTTCTCCTCCTGTTGCAATCCAAGGGGTGGAGACCTCTATGTATTTCGGTTAGATGTGAATTATTCTTCTTCAAAATCACTGTTTGATAACCATGGAGCAGGTGCTTCGTATGGCCATGCATTCTTCGCTGTATTGAAACCTAATGAAGTAAACGACTTACGTGATTTTTTCCATGTTGGAAGAAGATATCCTATCTTTGATCGTTCTCCAAAGGTCCACCTCCATGGGCATCTCGGTAAACGAGAAACCCAATGTTGTAAGAGATGTTGAATTTGAGGATGCCCTGGACCACCTGGGAGAATCCAAGATGTGAGATGGACTGCTCCTGCAGAACCTCGCACTTCTGACCACGTTGTCAGTTCTAATCCAGTGAGTGGGCCGTCAAGTACGCGTAATCCCAGCGTTCGAGCAGTTTGGGCCATAGGCATGATGATTGCAAAGCGATCGACGAGGCGAGAGCCTTCATGTCGTTCAAGTTTCCAACCCTTTTCTTCGCACAATGTTCGAAGAGATCGGATGCATTCGACTGGTGTAACACTCAGCTCGAAATCAAGCGTATTTCGTCGCACCATGCTTAGCGCACTAAGCAATATGGCAAGAACCATGCGACGCGATGTTACGCTGCGCGAATCCCATCTTAGGATGAGATGACTTCCTCTGGTTGAGCTTCACGCAACGCTTGGAGAATCTCTCGATGCCTTCGGCATCAAGGATCTGGAGCGATGGTTTGTATTGTACTCAACCGAATAGGGAGCCAAGACCTTCGAAGCCGCCCGCTTCTTCTTCTTCCTCTTCCTCTGCTTCTTCAGCAGCGGCAGGGGCGTCAGCAGATGCAGCAGCCGGTGCAGCAGCAGCGGCTGGTGCAGCGACCGCTTGGGTCATTGCTTCAGCGATGTCGACACCAGCGAGTGAAGCAACAAGTGCCTTAACTCGGGAAGCATCTACATCTACACCAGCAGCTTTCAGAGTAGCTGTGATGTTGTCTTCGGTCATTTCTTTTTCAGCAGCGTGCAGTAGCATAGCAGCATAAACGTATTCCATTTCATTTCACCTCAATATTTTGTGTTGTGTTCAGCCGAAAAGATCTCCAAGGCCGGCAAAGCCGCCCCCTTCTTCCTCTTCTTCCTCTTCTTCTTCTGCCTCGGCTGGGGCTTCAGACGCACTTTCAACGGCGGCAGCGGCTTCGGTTGCTGCTGAAGCAGCAGCACCGAGCATTGCGACCAATTCGTCGTCAAGGGCGGAGGAATCTAGAGAGCCTGCAATACCAACGGCACTGCGGTGGGCTCTTCCAATCAAGTGAGGCAAGGTTTCAGCGGTTGCGATCGCTGCCTCAAGTGCAACAGCAAGCGCTTCTCTGCTTGCTTTGGCGAGCAATGTTGGCATGGTTTGTGATGTAAACCATGTAATGTTGCATGCGAGGTTGAATCCGCCTGCAGCCATTCCAATCAAGTCCTGTTCGAACTGCTCGTAATCGATGTCGAGTGTAGATGGTGAGAAAACAACACCATCTTCGTAGGTTCCGCAAAGACGGAGACCTGTTACGATTGGCTTGATTCCAATTTGTCCGAGAAGCATACCGAGGTCGCCTTCGAAGACTTCTCCAGCCTCGAGTGCAACGTGACGCTTCTGAATGTGGACTGTACCGCCCATAATCTTAGCAGGAATTCCAACAGTATTCAATTCACCAACGATTGGACCAGGTGGCATACCGGTGTCTTGCTTTTCGACAATAATGTCTTCCGAAGCAACATCACCAGGCTTAGCAGCACGGCCGGCTTCTGTTTTCTTGAGTTCTGAAAAGACCTCAAAGGAATTGTAATCTGCTGTAGAAACAAGAGCAGGTTGGATTGCTCCGTCGAAGAGTTCCTCGAGAACAGAAAGATCCTTGCCAGCTTGCTCCCAGGCAATGCGCATCAATCGCTTCTTAGCAACGCGGATTTTCATGTTGCTTCGAAGATCATTACGCATTCCAATCATGGAATCGGCAGGAACGCCGTGAATATCGATGACAGCCAATGTTTCACCATTGTTGATGACATCAAGAAGGTCGTTGACTGTGTCACGCTTCCAACTCATGACCTTTGGAATCACAGTTCCACCTCCACTCGAGTTGAAGGTCCCATTGTTGTCTTGATGAAGAGGGAACGGATGTTACCTGCTCCTCGCTCAAGACGGCCGATGACACGGTTGTAGACTTCCATAGCGTTAGCGAGGAGTTCTTCTTGACTTTGACCAACAGTTCCAATGCTGGAATGGAAGGTCATCTTGTCGCCAGATTTGACAACAACAGTTGTTTTCAGACCTGTTGCGATAGCAGCTGGGTCAAGTGTTGGAGGAACTGGACGAGGCATTTTTCCTCGTGGACCGAGAACTGTACCGAGGTATCGTCCAATGAGTCCCATGTGAGGAACTTCTGAAAGGAAGAAATCGAATTGGTTTCCGATCTTCTTTGCACGTCCTTTGTTTCCACCAAGTTCTTCGATTTCAGGTGGTGTAATGACATGAATACCTGCTTCACGAGCACGAGTTGCTGCTTCACCAGCAGCGAACATTGCGATTCGAACATCCCGTCCACGGCCGGATGGAAGACGAACTTCCTCCTTGATACGGTTAGTTGGGTTCTTCAAATCGACATCCTTGATTGTAAATTGGATGTCCATTGATTCAACGAATTTACGCTCTGGAGCGTTTTCGATGGCTTCTTTGATGGCGTTACTGATGTTTTCTTCCATATTATCTCACCTCTGCAGTCGGCGAGGTTTTCACCTCTCCTGCGGTTCGTGATTTGTTCAGTTAAATCTCTCGTCCCATTCTCCTTTGCTAATGATTTCGAGGGCTTCAACTGCCCAATGACCGTCGACTTTGACACGCATGGAGACACAAGTTCCGATGATTTCTCGGGTTTGTGCCTTCAGGTCAGATCCGGTCAAGTGGCCGAGACCTGCTTTCTCACGAGCAACTTCCATTGCTTTTTCGAGAGGCAAATCTTCGACAGCGGCGTCGAGACTACCATTGCACTTTTGTACACCCAGGGCTTTGATTATCAGCTTTGAGGTCCATGGCTTTGGCATTCTTACAACTCCTTCCTTACGAACGTAGGCAACCTAGCGACCAAACTCCCCTATTTAATCGCGCCGCGTCAAATGTTACTCAGTTGAAGGACGAATGTTTTCATTCTCTGTGTCAAAACATTGTACCACTTCTCTTAATATGAAAACGGCCAACGGACATTTATGTCGCACTACACGCGTTTCGCAAGTATCCTCATGGTTGCCATGCTGTTTACAATGATCCCTTCTATTGATGCTAACAACTCGGGCAAGATTGGGCAAAGCAGCAGTGGCTGTACCTGCCACAATACAGATGCAATGATCATACCATCTATGACGGGGTTGCCTTCCCAATACACACCCGGGGCTACGTATTCCCTCACTTGGACAAGTAGCAGTATGTCATCCAGTGGACAAGGTGGATTCAATCTTGACGCATCGGCAGGGACATGGTCGAATCTTGGAAATCGAGTGAAGATTCTCAATGGAGAACTCACTCATAGTAACGATGGACAGCGCTCATGGACTGCTGACTGGACTGCTCCTGCAATTGGAACAGGCGATGTTGATTTCAAAATAGCGGTTCTGTTTGCAAACGCAAACTCTCAGAACTCAGGCGATAACTGGGGTACAAATCAATTCGCTGTACCTGAAGGCGCCCCTCCACCAAACACGCCTCCAACAGTCTCCAATCTCGGTTTAACGCCTAACGGAGATGTTACATCTGCTCAATCCTTTACAGTCAGTTACACATTCGATGATAACGACGGTGATCAGGAAGGTCCAACGCAGATTCGTTGGTTTATTGATGGAAACCCTGCCCCAGTTCACAACGATGCGAAGACAATTACAGGATCCTCCACCTCCGTTGGTGAAGTATGGACTGTAGAAGTTACACCTCATGATGGAACAGAACTCGGGCCAATTGCACAGTGTCCGGATTCTGCTACAATCGTCGATGCGGATTCAGATAATGATGGAACTCCAGATGGACAAGATGCTTTTCCGAACGACCCTACTGAAACGACAGATTCGGACAATGATGGTACGGGAGACAATGCGGACGCATTTCCAAACGACTCTACTGAAACCGTCGATACAGACGGTGATGGCACTGGAGACAACGCTGATGCATTCCCCAATGACGCTACTGAAACCGTCGATACAGATGGCGATGGCACTGGAGACAACGCTGACGCTTTCCCAACAGACCCTAACGAAATAGCGGATACTGATGGCGATACAGTTGGCGATAATGCAGATGCATTCCCGAACGACCCTAGTGAAACAACGGATTCTGATGGAGACACTGTCGGCGACAATGCGGACGCATTCCCGAATGACCCTACTGAAACAACAGATACTGATGGAGACACTGTCGGAGATAACACTGACGTTTTCCCAGACGACCCTACTGAATCTGTAGATTCTGACGACGATGGCGTTGGAGATAACAGCGATTGGGCTCCAAACGATCCTACTGAAACTGCAGATACTGATGGCGATGATGTAGGCGATAACGCTGACGTATTTCCTACAGATGCAACTGAATCGAGCGATTCAGACCAAGACATGATCGGAGATAATGCAGATACAGATGACGATAATGACGGTCTATTGGATACAGAAGAAGCAACAATCGGTACAGACCCATTTGATGAAGACACCGACGGCGATGAAGTCAACGACAAGGAAGATGCATTGCCGCTCGATGCAAGTGAAACACTCGACTTTGATCAGGACGGAACAGGAGACAATGCCGATACTGACGATGACAACGATGGGCTAAGCGATATGGATGAGCTCACAAAGGGTACTGACCGATTCGATGCTGACTCAGATGATGATACCGTACTGGATGGTGCAGATGCATTCCCACTTGATGCAACAGAAACAACCGATTCTGATGCAGATGGAGTTGGCGATAATGCTGACGTATTCCCGAACGATGCAAACGAAACGATGGATTCTGATGCAGATGGTGTCGGAAACAATGCTGATGCGTTCCCAAACGATCCTGATGAAACCATGGATAGCGATGGAAACGGTGTTGGCGATAATGAACAGAAAGCACAGGAAGAGGAAGATGCTGCTCAGATGCAGTTGATGATCATCATCGGTGTTGGTCTGGTTCTTGTTGTTCTTGGCGCAGTCCTCTTCATGCGACGAAAGGGTGGCGAAGATTCTGAAGCAAAGATAACGACTCCTTTACCTCTGACTGAACCTCTTGCATCCTCTCAGCCATTGTATCCTACTCAGACACCTCAACCTGTACAGCCTGTTATTGCAGAACCAACTGTTGAGAATCAATGGACAGATGAAGCAGGTCACACATGGCGACAAATGAGCGATGGTTCGAGTCTTTGGTGGAACGGAAGCGATTGGCAAAAAGTCTAGACTTCTCTGAGAACATCTAAAAAACTCCTTCCCGTGAGGAATGCATGGCCATTATACAACTCGAAGGGTTGAGTCGACACTACGGTGAAGATGAAACACTTGTCAAGGCATTAGATGGCATTTCGATTTCCATAGAACAGGGCGAAATCGTTGCTCTACTTGGTCCATCAGGATCTGGGAAAACCACTTTGTTGAATACCATTGCAGCACTGGACGTACCTCTCGAAGGAACCTACCTTTTCGATGGTGAAGAAGTTCCTCTTGGACATGTTGAGAAAATGACCACCTTCCGAAGAGAGAATATTGGATACATCTTCCAATTTTTCAATCTCCTTGCAGATTTAACAGCGCTTGAAAACGTTCTTCTCGTTCAGGATTTGTCTGGTTCACGGAATAAACAAAGAGCGCTTGATTTACTCGATTCCGTTGGTTTGAAGGGTCTTGAAGACCGATTTCCTTCTCAGATGTCTGGAGGACAGAGGCAGCGAGTAGCAATCGCTCGCTCACTGGCAAAGAGTCCACGAATTATTCTTGGGGATGAATTAACAGGTAATCTCGATACTGAAACTTCGACAATGGTGATGGAAGCACTCGTTAAAACATGTAGAAAAGAGAAGATGACGACTATTTTTGTCACTCACGATGAATCTCTTACGAGATTTGCTACTCGAATCATTCGACTCGATAGTGGGAAAGTTGTTGATGATGAAAAAGGTGGACTCAAGAGTATTGTTAACACAACGAAATTTGTTGCAGAATCGGTTGTTGATGAAGCTGTAGGTGGCGCAAAAAGAATCACTTCCAAACTCAAAGACATTGCAAAATCGATTGTGGAGTGATTTCGTGAACACCCTGCTTCTTCGTCGCTTGTCACGCAGTCTTATGCGGACGAAGTTGCGAGTTTTGACAGTGGTTCTGCTCATCACGTTATCTGTCTATGCGGGAATTGTCTTTTCAGAACACTCTCGTAACGCCGATCAAGTGTATGATGACTTCTACAGCGAAACGAACTTTTCAGATTTAATTGTTACAACCTATGAAATGGATTCCCGAGATAATCTCTCAGCCATATGTGACTCTTTTGAGGCCGAAGCATGTGAGACTGGTATTGTCCTTTCAGGTCAAGCAAACAGAATGGTTGATTCTAGCGATCCTGAATGGTTAGTTTCGACATTTTATGGGCTTGAGAACGGTTCTGTCAATTCGATATGGGCTATTGAAGGTTCAATTACTCCAGGTGAAGGACAGATTGTCATCGATGCCCATTTCGCTCAAGACAAGGATATTGAAATGAAGATTGGCGATTCGATTGAAGTGATTGTTGGAGAAGGCGGTTTTCAAACTCTTGAAGTCGTCGGCTTTGCAAATAGTCCGCTCGAACTCTTTTATGCGGAACCCGGTTCGATTCTGCCCCAAACTTCGACCTTCGTCGTGGGTTATCTCGATGTAGAATATCTGGCAACTCTTTCTGGCAACGCACCAGGTGCAAGGAATACATTGGGCATCGACCTTGAAGGAACACCTGCATTTGATCTGTCCGATACCGAAGAGAATGAAGGTGAAGAACTCCAGGTGCTAAAGGACAGTATCTCTGCCTACATGACTGAAGCAGAAACCAACGGAACTGTCGTAGACCGTGGTGAACTAAGCGCAGAACTTCTTCGATTGGATAAAGAAGGAATTGAGAATTCGACTCCGTTTATTTTGGGCCTTCTTCTCTTCATCAGTGGCCTTGTCATCGCCGTATCACTAGATCGATTGATTCGTACACAGTCACGTGAAATCGCTGTATTAAGAACAATTGGGGCTTCAACAAAAGACATCATGTTTGGCTATCTTTTGATTCCGCTTGTTCTTGGAATCCCTGGCGTTCTCGTGGGTATTTTACTTGCACTGTCTTCCATTGGCTCAGAAGGTTTCACAGCATTCTATTTCTCCTTCCTCGGAATCCCCGTCGTTGAGACACATCATTACGTTGACATCATTTTGACAATCAGCCTCTCTGCTCTTGGAATTATCTTTCTCTTTGGTATTCGACCAGCATGGAAAGCTGCAAGATTGCAGCCATTGGAGATTCTGGGTCAAGGTACACAACGAACACCGAACAAAATCATCTCTTCATTGACTTCTAAACTCCCTCCTGGCATTGGTTTAGGTCTTCGCTCGACCTTCAGGAAACCTGCTCGTCTGGTAGTTACTCTCCTTGCGCTTTCTTTGGCAATGGTTATTCTTGGCGGTACGATGATGTTCATCTCTGGTTTCACGGGAGCATTCAATGAGGCAGTTGACGAACAAGAAAATTGGGAGTATCAAATCGCTGCTTATCCTTCAAACATTGATAACATCACGCAATGGGCTGAAAATGATACGCTTTCTTACGAACTTACATTGGTCACGCAAGCGACTCTTTACGATTCGAACAAAATTTTGACGCTCAAAGGATACGATGTTGTCTCGGAAAATGATGACGCGATGCACCGATTCAACCTTCTCGATGGAAGGCTCCCTGTCCAAGGCAAAGCCGTTCCGGAAGTGATTCTTGATGAAGGATCTGCTGAACTCGAATCGTATTCTATTGGAGATACATTGACGATTGATTTTGAAGGAATTCAACACGATCTCGAAATTGTAGGCATTGCTCGAGAACTGACTCGTTCAGTACATTTCCATCGAGCAGACCTCTCGCCAATTGTAGATTCTGAAGCAAATGGTGCATGGGTTGTTCTTTCAGATGAAGGAAATATCGAAGACATCCGATTCTCAACAATATCAATTATCGAAAAGGAAACAATGGTTGAAGGATTTAACGAATTAATAGACCAACAAAAGAACGCAATGCAAGCTGTTTATGTCCTTGGAGGAATCATGGCAATTGCAATTCTCTTCAACACTCTTTTGATCAATCTAAGTGAACGAGATGCGGAACTTGCAACGTTGAGAGTCTTGGGGGCGAGCCGTACGAGATTAGCAGTCATTCTCACTGTCGAACATACGTTCATTGGACTGGTCGGAGGGATTGCAGGTGCTCTTGCAAGTATTGCATATTATGCAGCCATGTCGAACTCGTTCTCAACATGGGGGTTCCATATTCCTGTCATCATCAACACTGCTGTTTTCTTACAGATAATTGGATTTGTACTCGTTGCAGCATTGTTGACAACGCCTGTAGGTATCTTGCGAATTGGTAGAATGAATCTGCTAGAAGTTGTTGCAAGACACGAACGATGACAATGTTTGAAAGCAGTCCTTTCTAGGGGGCATTATGTACAAAAGACTGATCGCGATGGTGATCTTTACGATCATCTTTCTGACCTTCTTCAATAATACAGAGGCAAGTTGGGAACGAGTCAATGTTGAAACCTTTGAGGAAGAAATCATGAACAATCCTGATGCACTTCTTCTCGATGTTCGAACAACTGCTGAATGGGAACAGGACGGGCATTTAGAGGATGCTCTACTCATTCCCCATTCGGATCTTGAATCACGCTCAGATGAGTTGCCTGAGGATAAGGAAGAACTGATACTGCTGTATTGTCGAAGTGGAAATCGTTCCCAAGAGGCTGCTGAAACGCTTATTGATTTGGGCTATATGAACATCATAGAACTTGCATCAGGTATCAACGGCTGGAAGGATGCAGACAAGCCTGTTCTGTATGGTGAATGATATGTGGTCGTTCATCAAATCCCTCTTTTCATCTGGCCCATCATTGTCTGAACTTATGGTTGAGGAGTACATTGTTGTTGATGTTCGAACGCATGGAGAATTCCAATCTGGACACGTACAAGGTTCGAAAAACATTCCGTTGAATCAGATAAAAGGTAAGATTTCAAGTCTTAAAAAGCAGAAGAAAAGAGTGATTCTTTGTTGTGCAAGCGGAATGCGTAGTGGACGTGCGACTAAGATTCTGCGCTCAGAAGGAGTCGACGCCCACAACGGTGGATCTTGGCAAAATGTTGCACTTGCAAAGAAATAATATCGTAAAGAGAAAATGTTGAACAATAAATCCAAATTGACTAAATAGTTTCATAACTCGGTCAGGACATGAAGAAAATCGTTGCAATAATTGTTCTTTTTTTGTTGTGTCAATCCATAACGTACCCAAATACACTTGATACAGAATCATACCACTTACATACAGAAGCTCGATCAAATGGATATAATCCAATTGCAAATGTTTCAATCTCTGTGAATGAGAGCGTCGAAGACAATCTCCAATTTGTGAGTACAAAAACAGTATCAAACGTAGATTGGGACGTCTACAGAATCCTCCTTCCAGAGGAAGGTTCTCTTACTGTAAATTTCGATGGTAGCAATTCCAATGATCTTGGATCAAGTGACCCGCTTGTACTCTATCAATGGAAGGTCTTTTTCGATGCTCCTTATGGTGACGATACATTCAACTTAGACGGACATGTTTTCAACGAAACAGAATCAAGCAACGGACTTTGGTCGTACTCATTCCAAAACCAAACAGTTGATTCCACAGAATCTGTCGAGAATCAAATTCGTGTTGAATTGACCGTTACTGACTATGAAGGAAATGTGAGTGAAAAGTTCCGAACATACTTCATTGTCGGAGGAATGCAATCCGAAATGAATGAACCTGTCATTGAACTCGAGGTTCAATCAAATGCCACAGGAGTTCAATCTGATAATGTCTATGTCAATGGAACGGTCATCAGTGGAGCAGGATTTGAAAGTGACGTCTATGTTGAGATTACATTCGAGGAAGATTGGTTCAATGGAACCTCTCTTGAGTTGTATTATCTGGGGGTTGAACATTTGTGGGATAGGACGAACTCTCTTACAGATGGTGACACGTTCTCACTAATGCTTTCGATTGAATCCTTGAAGGGAAACACCTCGTTTTCGCAGGCAGTCTACATCAAAATTTACGAAATGTATCCTGATTACAGCATCCAATACAGCACGGTTCTTACCTCCTATTCCGTGATTGTACCTTTCATTGATTCGGATAACGATGGAGTAGCAGATGACTTTGATGCCTATCCGAATGATCCAACTCAAGCAATGGACGAGGAACCATGCTCTCTTGTTCGAAATGAAGATGCTCCTTATGTATGCGCCTATGTTGAAAATTGGGATGATGGTGTTTGGGAAATGGAAGGCCAAGTTAGTCAAATGATCGAATACACAATAGAAGCAGGGAATATGCCAGGAGATACTGTACGTTACATCAACGTTGACGCTTATTTCACTGGAGATACAGATTGGTGTTTCCCTGTTTTTGATGGAAATTCTCTTCCGAACGTCGATGGCGCATGTTCAGGATTATCTCTTGGCTATGGTCTTGAAATCGACGAATCTGGCTTCACTACAGATTCACTCTTACCATTAGACACATTTGAGGATGGATGTTATACATTAGCCATTTCAGAAGTCAGTATTACTGATTCATTTGGTAATGAGATTGCCGATGCAATGGATGCATTAGATGACTTAGCAATCGTTGTTCCGGACATCTCAAAATTTTCAATTGGTAATGTGGATTGTTCAGATACTGATTATGAGATGGTTAATGGTTGGAATGAAATGACTCTTTCTGAGTATGAACCACCAAGTCAATCGTAAGAATCTGATGATGACTCAGATTAAGAAACGTCCTCTCCTCTACCATTCGTGGGAATGCTTCCTACGATTGTGATGCTTGCGTTCATAGTAATGATTACGAAGAAAGATTCCTGAACTATACGGTGAAGAGCGAACCTGTTTGGATTAAATCCTCAAAGTGATGCTGCAAGAGCAACGACTGCATCATAGTCCGGCTCAACACCAGGATTTTCAGCAACCCAGCGATGTTGAACTGTGCCGTTCTTATCGACAACGATAACAACTCTGTTTGCACTAACATAGCCTTCAATGCCACCGAGGCCGACAAATGTTGCATCATATGCTTTCACGACATCTCGATCGATATCAGAGAGAAGGGTGAATTCAAGGTTGTATTTTCGAGCGAACTCAGCGTTTGCCCAAGGTGAATCGACACTGATTCCTAGAACGGTTGCATCAGCGCTGTTTAGCTTGCCAAGATTGTCTTGGAATGCACACATTTCTTTGTCGCAAACGCCTGTGAAAGCACCAGGGTAGAATGCAAGAATGACTGTTTTTCCAGCGTAGTCTGAAAGACTAACATCACTCTTTTGAGTATTCTTCAGGGTGAAGGCGGGCGCGGTTTCTCCAATATTGACCATATTGAGGCCAAGAATATCCGACGTATATCCGTTTCGTCGTTCAAGCAAGGTCAAAACGATCTGCGTTCATGACTTTGTTCCATGCTGAAATGAAATCTTCAACGAACTTGTCATGGTTGTCATTTTGTGCATAAACTTCCGCAATGGCTCGAAGTT
This sequence comes from Candidatus Poseidoniaceae archaeon, assembly GCA_022425185.1. Lineage (GTDB taxonomy): Archaea > Thermoplasmatota > Poseidoniia > Poseidoniales > Poseidoniaceae > MGIIa-L2. The sequence goes on from JAKMFY010000004.1 coordinate 11,852, forward strand.
GGGAGTTGCTTCCAAAGACGAGGTCGTATCGAGTTGCAGTACGGACGTTTGCTCCAGTCTTGCGATCACGAGCGACGTAACTATTGCTTCCAGTTGCTGTCCAGGCGACGTTCATGTCGAGGAGTGTCGAGAAC
>JAKMFY010000029.1 GCA_022425185.1 Candidatus Poseidoniaceae archaeon
GGTCCTCATAATTCCGGGAAACATAGAACCGTAGTGTGCTTGCCTTTACAGGCCCCATTCGTCGAACTACTTCTGCTAATGCATCCTCAAAGTCCATCGGTTCATAGACGCCGTGTACTTTGTGGAAAAGAGATAATCGCCGTCTTCGGCCAATAACCTCTTCGAATTGTTTGACAAACAGCATTTGGCGATCGAGATTGGATATTGCATTCTTCACATCTCGTTCCATTTGACGATGTTCTTCGCCCTTAGGGAAATCTTGGATTAATTCTTGACGAGTAATATTTTCGTGGGGCGTGAGTTTCGAAAGAACAATTTCTTCCATCGCCCCCACCCATGGCTCTGGTTTCAAACCGAGCAACATTGGAATGTTGTTCTTCGTTGTGTAGCCCATTCGATTATGTAATAATCGTCCACTAATGACATCTGAATCCAGTTGTAGATCTTTCCAATCTTTAAATCTGAAATCTTTAATTCGATACAACAATTCTTGTTGTTTTTGTACGAATACGTGTTCGTTAAAGGCATCGAAAACATCTGCATATTTCTTGAATGATTTCTCAAGAACCAGGTTCTGAATCCAACGATATTCTACGACTTCTTCTTCGCCTCCAGTGATGATGTGCTCATCGACCTTCAAGATAAATTCAGCTTCGTCAGTTTGCGTAAAGAATCCGACTGAAATCACGTTTCTAGTTTCGAGTTCATGCAAGATACGATCGACAGCCTTTTCGGAAAACGGTAGTCGGTTGTGGATGATATCGGCAGTCTTAGGACCCTCGGAACCAACCATTTCTAGCACTTTTACCCGCATTGCTTCGTGAGGATCTCCAACAGTCATCGTTTGCCATTCTATGGGTTGTGTGCCTTGGAAGGCAGTTGCTACTTTGAACGACATACCCGAAGTATCATAATCACGTAGATCGATAATCGAATCTGATTTATTTGCGGCTAAACAACCCAATGTACCATGAATTTCTGCCATGAAGGGACTAAACCATTTCCCATCAAGTTCTGGCATTCCAGTTCCTTCTAATTTGGTAATTTTACCTGAGGCACAAAGAACCTCAACCCAACCTCGAATTGTCTCCAAATCAATGCCGTCTAGTTTTTCCTTGTAGAGTGGGTTGTTAAACGAACGATCAAGCCCACCACCGTGTTGCATTAATTCATACAAGGTCTCTGGATTGGTTGGAATAGGGGCTTTATCACTGTAATATCTATCCAGTTGTTCAGTGGTTAATTCAGTAGCCAGAGAACGAGTTCCAAGTAGCCTTCGTAGCACTTCTGGATCGATGTCTTTGACAAGGAATGCCCTTGTCTTCATGGACATTAGATCCTCAAACGCAGACATGAAGAGACTCATTCCGAGTCGAGATGGGACAGTCACCTTCGTGTGAACAATTCTTGCATCCCCTTCGATGCATGATTGTAAGAATTGATTGAGACTAATGATGTCAATGTCTCCAAAGAGAATTTCATTTTTTGCTTCCCGCATAAGCAATGAATTTTCCATTGTTCGGTGACGATTCAAGAGTGCATCAGCTTTTTGTTGAAATTGTTGAGGACTTATTTCTTCTGAACCTACCCGCTTCGGTATAATCATTGAACGTCCAGCGACTTCTCGAAACCGCTTTGCAAATATCTGTGTGTTGAGGATATATCGCTCAATAACCTCGATGTGGTTGTTTGAACGGAATGCTTCGTACAGTTGAGAGGGGTCGACCTCTTGAGCGGTACGTATCAATAGACCGTTTTCATCAAATGATAACTCGATTACACTTACTCCAGAGGTTTCAGCGATACCTGCCATGAAGTATCCAAGAGCTGTGTTGAATCCGCGACCTCTGCATGTGGTTATGAGGTAAGCAGGATGGCCACTTCCGATAATTTGTTCAATCAGAATTCGGTTAGGTTCTGGAACTTGGAACGAATCTATGGTATGTTCTTCGAGGTGTCGAGCGATGGCATTTGAAACCGGCTTTGAAAGACCATATGCTTCTGTTAGCATGACCCTTGGATCTTGTTCTCTCCGTAGTGATATCATACAATGCCGAATAAGTGAAAGTAGTGAGGCTGAAAGTTCGCGGCTTCTAGAACGTGCTTCTCCAGACCATGACGGGACTGTAGGGCGGTATCCTGTTACTGATGCAACGTTGACTCTTGTTCCTTGAATATTGGTTACTCTGTAGGTTGAACCACCGAGTAAGATGACATCTCCACCACGCAGATTGGATACGAATGAACCCGAAAGTTGACCAAGTATCGAACCTTCTGCATTGAATACAAGATAGGAGTTATCAGGAGCAATTGTACCAATATTGGTGTAATAGATCATTCGTGCATAACCACGCTTACCGTAGGTATTTTCCTCCCAGTCAATCCATACACGTCGTTCCTCTTCAAGCATATCAAGAACTTCAATGAAATCATCGTATGCAAAGTTTCTATAATTCCAAGCACTAGATACAATTTCATAGGCTTCATCAATATCTATTTGGTTGATAATAACAAGGCCGATGAGAAATTGAGCAACGACGTCAAGACAGTTCTCTGGGAAATCTAAACGGTCCATATCACCAGTTTGAATTGCTGCTTGAAGAGCAGCTAGTTCGATGAGATCATCAACGCTCGAAGGTAAAAACCGAGCACGTGGAATACCACCAACGTGGTGACCCGCTCTCCCAATACGTTGCAAAGCGGTGGCAATGTCCCCTGGAGAACCGAGTTGTATGACCATGTCAACAG